>NZ_JAUBTX010000038.1:13910-67384 GCF_036705185.1 Microcoleus sp. B4-D4
AGCAGAGTCCAGCGCCGGAGACGGCAGTGCCGTTTCCCTACCCGATTATGTTGTTAAAAGCAGAGTCCAGCGCCGGAGACGGCAGTGCCGTTTCCCTACCCGATTATGTTGTTAAAAGCAGAGTCCAGCGCCGGACAGGGCAGTGCCGTTTCCGTACAAATAACTGCTAGATTGGCAAAATATTAATCGATAAAACACTAATCAAGATTGGGCCTGTGACACTTAAAAGGGTGGAATGCACCAAGTGTCAATTTAGCAAAAACTGTGGATAACATAGGAAAGAAGCCCACCTTCAGTCAAAGTTGGGCTAAATTCATGCCAGCTTACCGACAGCTAGGCAATCGGGTCTCTTAGCGGGTAGACGTAAAAGTTGAGAAAAAGATCCGAACTTTGTCGAAAAACTTATCCCCAACAATTAAGCTCCAGTTTACCCGTTAGCGAAGCCCTCGAAGAGGATCGCACCAGCGACATCTCACCCGCAGCGATGTTCCCTGAAATTGGGGAAATGCTGGAGCTCTAATTTTCCAGCATTGCCCATTTTAAAGTCCCAATCTCCAAGGGTTTAAGCGTCGTCATCGTGAGCGAAGCGGCGGAACAAGAAGTCTAGGGCGTAGTTCCGCAGGTTGTAGTATTCGGGATCTTCCATCATTTGTACCCGATCGCGCGGACGGGGGAAAGGAATCTCCATAACCTCGCCGATGGTCGCTGACGGGCCGTTAGTCATCATCACGAGTCGATCGGCTAAAAATAGCGCTTCGTCAATATCGTGAGTAATCATCAACACAGTACAGCGGTGATCGTTCCAGATTTTCAGCAACTCTTCCTGCAATTCTTCCTTGGTAATTGCGTCCAAAGCACCAAAGGGTTCGTCCAAAATCAGCACCTTGGGACGAATTGCTAAGGCGCGGGCGATGGAAACCCGTTGTTTCATACCCCCGGAAATTTGCGGAGGTCTTTTCTCAGCAGCTTCTGTCAGTCCCACCATCGCCAAATGATCTTTGACGATCGCATTTTTTTCGGCCTTCGACTTCTCAGGAAATACAGCGTTAACGGCAATGTAAACATTTTCAAACACAGTCCGCCAAGGCAACAAAGCGTAACCCTGAAACACTACCATGCGATCGGGGCCAGGCTTAACAATCCGCTGCCCGTTAATCGACACAGTGCCCTCGCTGGGATGGCTAAAACCGGACACCATATTTAATAGTGTGGATTTGCCACAGCCAGAGTGTCCGATCAGAGTAATAAACTCTCCCTCAGCTACGGTCAAGTTAACGTTTTCTAATGCCCTGTAACCGTTTGGATATACTTTATGAACATTGTCCATCACCAAAAACGGCTGGCGGCGATCGTGCGGTTGCTGGATTTGGGTTTTGGTGTTCGTCTGGTTTGGAGAAGTATTAATCATGGGTTTTGGAGGTCGTTAGTGGGTGATTAGCGATCGCAAACACGGTTTGTAGTGTGGACTTTAGTCCGCAACATATCGCGGACTAAAGTCCACACTACGAACTAATCTTATTGCGGTCGTTTGGCGCAATGACGATCGCCTTTTAAGCAACAGCTCTGCGGCCAGAATCCAGTATCACTTCAGCCATCGTGTAATCGCGTTTGATCGCGAGATTGTTGAGATAGCCGATCGGATCGTCAGCATTAAACACCGAGCCATCAAACAAGCGGAGAGAACCCCGAGTGTAAGTAATATCAGACATCCCCAGCTCTCGGGCCGCCGTGCTGAAGGGGCCTACTCGCACCACCCGTTCCAGAATTTCTACCCAGTTGCGGGGGAACACAGTATCGCCCCAACGCGCCATCTGCACCATGTGCCACAACTGTTCGGTGCGGCTGGGGCGGTTTACTCCGTCTCCGGCGAACAAGTGGTGGGCGTATTCCCGCATCGGAGTATCCAGATTGCAAGCTGCAGATTTCGGATCGCCCATTTGGATGTAACTCTTGTCAGTAGCGACGTACTCGCGTCCCGCCACAATTTCGGAAACTTCTTCAGCGTGGGCCGGATCGCTGCAATAATGGCAAGCTTCCAGCAAAGCTTTGACTAGAGCAATGTGAGTGTTCGGGTAAGCATTCGCCCACTCTTCTCGAACTCCCAGAATTTTTGCCGGGTGTCCGGGCCACAGTTCCAAATCTGTAGCTACAGTAAAGCCGACTCCTTCCATCGCCGCGCGCAGGTTCCAAGGTTCGCCAACGCAGAAACCGTCAATCGTGCCGCCTTGCAAGTCCACGATCATCTGGGCTGGAGGGATGTTTTTGAGCGAAACATCGCGATCGGGGTCAATGCCGCCGGAAGCCAGCCAGTAGCGCAGTAGCAAGTTGTGCATCGATGAAGGGTGAACGATGCCCATGCGGTGAGTTTGGGCGGGGGTTCGGCGCAACATTTCTTTGAAATCTGCCAGAGTGTAGATCCCTTGGTCGTAAAAGCGCCTCGCCAGGGTAATTCCGTTGCCGTTGCGGCTCATGGTGAGGGCTGTAACGGTTGGTATTGGCTTTTCTTGGTGGCCTCCCAAGCTCAACCACGCTGCCATCCCAGAGGGCATTTGGGCTGCGTCTAAGTAGCCTGCAGCGATGCCGTCTACGATGCCGCGCCAGCTTGTTTCCCGCACGAGGTGGACTTCATCGAGTCCGTGTTTGGCAAATAAGCCTTTTTCTTTGGCGATGGCTAGGGGAGCGCAGGCGGCGAGGGGGATGAAGCCGAGTTCGAGGTTGACTTTTTCTAGGCCGTGGCGGGCGATCGCGGGTACTTTGCGCGCCCGCAGTTTTTTGACTCGTTTCTGCTGGTTGAGAAAGTAAATCATTTCGCTCCGCAGGGCGTAGTAGCTGGGGTGCGTGACTACTTCCATGCGCTTGCGGGGGCGGGGGATGTCTACTTCGAGGATGCCGCCAATCTTCGATTCCGGGCCGTTGGTGAGCATGACGATGCGATCGCTCAACAGCACTGCTTCGTCAACGTCGTGCGTTACCATCAGGGCGCTGATTTCGTACTCTTGGCAGATTTCCATCAACTTTTCTTGCAAGTTGCCGCGAGTCAAAGCATCCAAAGCGCCGAAGGGTTCGTCCAAGAGTAACAGTTTCGGGCGCAAAGCTAGAGCGCGGGCGATCGCCACGCGCTGTTTTTGTCCGCCGGAGAGCAGTGCAGGCTGCTTTTCGGAGTGGGGCCCCAAGCCTACCATATCGATGTGTTTTTGGATGATTTCGAGGCGATCGGCTTTGGGTAAGCCGCTCATCACCGAGTCTACGGCTAGGGTAATGTTTTCTCTGACCGTCCGCCAAGGTAGCAGCGAATAGTTTTGGAATACTACCATGCGATCGGGGCCTGGCTTGGTAATTCTTTGTCCTTCGATCGTCACTAATCCTTCTGTTGGAACATCCAAACCTGCCACCATATTTAGTAAGGTAGATTTGCCGCAGCCGGAGTGTCCGATTAAGGAGATAAATTCGCCTTTTTTAATTTCTAAATCGATGCCTTTGAGGGCTATGTATGTGTCGCCGTCTGATAAATTAAATGTTTTTCCGACTTGTTCTACCGCAATCAAAACTGACATGATTTTCTTGCCTTTTTTGTAGTTGGTTATTTTGCTAGCTGTTGACTGTTGACTGTTTGTTATTTGTTTCGATCGAACAACTGCTAGAAATTTAACTGGTTTAACTGGTTCCTAGGCTCTGCCTGGGAACCCATGTAAGCGAGGCTCTGCCTCACTTTTCTAGGAGTAAAATTCGAGGCAGAGCCAAAGCATCTGCGTTCCCAGGCTCTGCCCGGGAACGAGTAGACAACTGACAATTGCCAACTGACAACTGACAACTGACAACTGACAACTGACAACTGCCAACTGCCAACTGCCAAATTAGTTATTTGCCTTGAGAGGGAGCAATTTTGTGTTGCAACCAAGCCATCATGCGATCGAGGAACAAACCAACAGCCCCAATGTAGAAAACTGCTAAGAGAATTTCGCTGATGTAGTTTTGCTGGTAAGCGTTCCAAATAAAGAAGCCGATACCAACAATCCCCGACATCACAATTTCCGCTGCAATAATCGCCAGCCAAGCCAGCCCGATCGCAATTCTCAATCCCGTGAAGATGTAGGGAAGTGCCGACGGAAACAAAATATTGAAATAATACTCTTTCCGAGTCAGTTGCAGCACTTTCGCTACGTTGTTGTAATCGTCGGGAATTTGGCGGACACCTTCAGCGGTGTTGATCAAAATCGGCCAAACTGCGGTGATAAAAATCACGAACAAAGCAGCAGGTTCGTTTTGTTGTAGTGCAGCCAGGGCGATCGGCACCCAAGCCAGAGGCGCAACCATCCGCAAAAACTGAAAAATTGGGTCTAAAGCCTTGTTCAGCAACGGATTTGTACCTACCAAAACACCCCCAGCAATTCCTACAGCAGCGGCGAGAGTGTAGCCTTTTGCTACCCGTTCCAAACTAGCCAAAGTCTGCCAAAACAAGCCGATTCCGTAGGTTTTGGAATTCATGAAAGGATACAGCAACAAGATCCGAGTCCGTTCGTCAGTCCAAACGCTCGTCGGGCCCGGCAGTTTGATCAGTCCCGTACTCGACAGGAATTGCCAAACTAACAGAAATCCCAAAATTCCTAAAATTGGCGGCACAATATTTGATGAATTCTTCTTCCAAAACTCTCCAAACGCTCCTTGTGCAGCGCCTCGATCCCTTCGATTTGTACTTACAGCCATCCTATTAATCTCCTATGTTTGCGCTATTTTTTATGACCGTAATTTTTTGATGCTAAATTACGGTCAGCTTTGACCCATTAAACTTTTTTAATCGCCAAACTCTTGAGGTAATCTTCTGGCTTTTCCGGGTTAAATTCTTTGCCATCAAAGAACTTTTCAATACCGCGAGACGTACTTTTAGGAATGTCAGCATCAGCAACTCCGGCCAATTTTGCTGCGGCTTTCCACAAATCTTCGCGGTTGACTTTATCGATCATCTTTTTATCCGCCAAGGTTTTGGTTGGCAGGAATCCCCAGCGCACGCTTTCGGTTAAGAACCACAAATCGTGACTCTTATAAGGATAGGAAACGTTGCCGAGGCCGTCTTTCCAGTACAGCGGGCTCATTTTGAAATCGTCGATCTCTGGTTGACCATCACCCATCATGTACTTGCCCTGGTAGGGAGGTGTCAAAACTGCCGGAGGTACGTCAAAGTAGTTTCTGCCAGAAGTAATGGCAACTAATTCGGCGCGATTTTCTGGTTTGTCGCACCACTGCTGCGCTTCGATCAGTCCTGCTAGCATGGCTTCGGTGGCTTTGGGGTGTTTGTCTACCCAGTCGCCGCGCATAGCTAGATACTCTTCGGGGTGATCTTTCCAGATTTGGGCTGTGAGGGCGGACATGAAGCCGATGTCCTCTTGGACGATCCGCAGGGGCCAGGGGTCGCCGGTACTGAAACCGTCCATGCTGCCGGTTTTCATGTTGGCTACGGTTTGGGCTGACGGTACTGTTAGCAATTCGGCTTCTGTGTCGGGATCGATGCCGTTAGCTGCTAGCCAGTAGCGAATCCAAAAGTCTTGGTTGACTTTGGGGAAGGTGTAGGCTGCTTTGAAGGGTGTGCCTGCTTTTTTGAGGCCTTTCATGTAGTCTTGGGCCGCTTGGTCTAGTTTGAGCCCGATGCCTTTGCCTTTGTGTTTTCCGGCGATCGCAATTCCATTTCCTTGAGTGTTCAACTGGGCTAGAACATACATCGGAATTTTGACGCTACCTTTGGTAATCAGACCTTCACTAATTTGATAAGGCATGGGCATTTGCCACTGGCCTCCATCAATACCGCCACCTGCAGATCCAATTTCTAAGTTGTCTCTAGCCGAACCCCAGTTGGCTTGTTTGGCGACTTCCACTTCGGTCATTCCATATTTGGCAAAAAAACCTTTTTCTTTGGCAATAATTAACGCTGCTGCTTCAACGATCGGGATATATCCCAAGATAACCTTTGTGCTTTCGATGCCTTCTACTCTTTTCTCGTTGGCCACAGCAACTGCTGATGTGGCCGCAGGTACTGCGCTGCTACCTGTGTTAGTACCGGCACCTGCAGTTGCACCGGGTTCTGGGGGATTTCCCAAACAGCCTTTGAGGAGTATTGTACTGACTGCAGATGCACCTGCGGTAACGATAAATTTACGCCGGGAAAATTGCTCTGAAAATTTTGTCATAGCCTAGCCTTCGTTCCTATTCATAAATCTTCTGTAACGACATCACTGAAGTTTATCAAAGCGCTTTTTTGCTGTTTGCTAAAGGTCTATTAGCGAAATATTTTGAGCGCACGGAAAGCAGGAGGGGTCGAAAGATTTATTGTTAGCATAAGTCTTTCAAATATCCCTGCTGATTTTACACTTTTGATTAACTCAATATTGCGATCGACCGAGTTGTGTGAACTCACTTTTTGGGAGCCGCACGTTTCCTTGGCTTGATAATTAACTCTACCGTACTCTTGCGGAAATTATAAAACAATTATTAAATTTGATTGATAAGTAAATCTTTTCGGATAACGCTAGCGATAAGGAACCGTTGGGAAGGGCGATCGGGTTTGCTTATCAAAACTGGTTCAAACCAAGACCTGCTGGGTAAAGGTTGTAGCGAATGGCGATCGGGCGGCATTCAAATCGATTGTCAATAAGCTGCAAATATCTGGGCCACCGGACATTTACTTTGTTAATGTATGTGTACTTTGTTTCATTTAGGGCTAATTGTAGTCCACAATACAGACAAAATCTTGGTTTAGTGAATATCTAGTTGGCTCGGAATGATTTAACCGCAGAGTACGCAGAGAACACAGAGAAAGATAAACGGAGAATTAGCAAAGATGATCTGCAAATTACCGCCAAGACAATTCCCACACCGAATTGTCATCGATTCTCCGCCGTTGACTGGGAGAATAAAGCTAATTGCGGTGTTAGTTCGATCGTCCATTACTGCTAAGGATTTGTTTAAGGGCAGAAATTCCCTCGTCCAAGCTGTAGCGATGGGCCTGCGAACATTTTGACTTGAATGCCGGCTGTTTGACAAGCTTGGACGGTGGCGATCGCAATTCATGACTTAATGCTATCAATTGTTAGTCTGCTAGCCCAAAAGACAGAGCGTCATTTAGACAATTGAATTGAGATTTTGGGCTGCATCGTTCAATTGTTGAGTGGCTAATTTGGTTTGAGTAATACCACTAGCGGTTTCTTTTGCCGATAGGTTGAGGCTGTTCATCGCATCGACTACTTGTTGAATGGCAACGGCCTGTTGTTCGGCAGTTAAAGAAATTTGTTGATTGTTCAATACCACATTCTTAACAGCCTTTGCCACTTCCGAGAAAGCTGCTGCCGTTTCTTGACTTATTTTGGTTCCTTTTTCTACTGTTTTAGTTCCTTCCTTTGTCACCGTTACGGTGGAATCAATCGCATTCTTGATATCAACGACCAGGCTGTTAATCTTCTCGGCAGATTTCTTACTTTGATCTGCTAGTTTGCGGATTTCTGTGGCTATGACAGTAAAACCTTGGGCGTTCTCGCCTGCCCGCACCGCTTCTACTGAGGCATTCAGTGCCAGCATATTCGTTTGATTGGCTAAATCTGTCACAGCAGTAGAGATATTGCCAATCTGATTGGTTTGTTCGCTCAATCGCAAAATTTCTGCGGAGATCGCCCCGACATTTTCTTTCAATACAGTCATCGATTCCAGGGTTTGCTCCACTGTTAGGGTTCCCTTTTCAGTGATCTTTAAAGCTTGTCGTGCAGATTCCGCACCAGCTTGGGCTTGCTGGGCTGATTGTTGGGAAGCCGCGCCCAACTCATCCATTGTGATTGTAGTTTGATTTACAGAGCTAGATTGCTGTGCGGCTGTGCGTTCCTGCTGTTCAACTGTGGCAGCAATCTCTGTAGAAGAACAGGCGATCGTATTTGCTACCTGATTGATTGGTCGGATAATTTTAACAAAGATAAACAATACAATAAATGAACCCAATACTACAGCAACAACCGTACCTCCTATCGAAAAGCTCGCCGCTAATTGCTCCGACTGTTTTGCTGTTTTTGTTCTTTGCAGCAGGAGATTATCTTCTAGCTTAAGCATTTCTGCCAGCTTATGCCTGATTTCATCCATCAATATTTTGCCTTTACCTGAAAGCACCAAGGCTCTGAGTTCTGATTCTTTTCCCGCTCTTTTTAGAGATATAGTTCCCGCTAATTCATCTAGTTTTTGCTGAGCCAAGTTTTCAAGTTGTTCCAATCTTTCAAGTTGTTCTGGATGATTTTTTATTAAGGTTCTTGTTTTATTTGCTGTTTGCTCAAAAGCGATTATCCCTGTTTTGTAAGGTTCTAAAAATTCCTCCTTACCCGTGAATATAAACCCCCGCTGTCCTGTTTCAGCATCCAATAAATCTTTTTCTAGGGATTGCAAATTTGTCTTGACTACATAAGTGTGCGTTTGCCACTCAATAGCTTCTGCTAAATTATCCATACTCAATTTAGTTGCAAATCCCATGCTAATCATTAACAAAAAAATGGAGCCGAAGCCCAACGGAACCACTTTACTAAGCCGAAGAATATTTTGTGGCATTTAACTTTTAACTCCTTGATTGTTTGTTTGCTTTTGCGTTGGAAATTGCAGCCTCAAAAATTTTCGACTCTTTTTCACCAAAGCCGTTATTTTATTCATAATACTCATTCATAATTCATGACCGTTTCTTGGTAGAAAAAACTGCTAGCGATTCTTTTTGCTTTCCTTGCTTTACTAACTCAATCATTGACTCAGACGGATCGAGAAAAAATCTGGCAAAACTTAATTTCGAGCAAGCGATGCAGGTCAAGCCTTTAGGGTTAAGGGTTGTTCTACCTGCTTCGATTTTGGATAAATCCTGTTTATTCGATTGTAGCGATAAATTGAGGAACGAAACCCAAACATCGTCAAATTCTCTCCCCCACTCTTCTTATCTCCTACTATTGATTGGGGTTTAAGTCGATCGCAGAGCGTGTTACAACCTAGTTAAGCAACAAAATTTTGAACTTATGGAAATACTTGTGACACTGGTGCTAGGTTCGGTGCTGTTTGTCTGGGGAATGCGCTTTGGAAAGCTGTTAGTTCGATCGGGAGTGACCGCTAACGATTTGTTTAAGGGCAGAAATTCGATCGCCCTGCTGTTTTTGGGTTTTTATATTGCTTTGCTGCTCCTGGCTCTAAATCTGCCGCAAATACCAGCTTTGCCGATCGAGTGGCGCGTGCACGGGATGCAAGTTACTTGGACTTTGCTCAGAGTAATGCTGATGGGAGTCTGCGGTATTGGGTTTAGCATAAGTTGGTTGACCGGGCGATCGCAAGTAATCGCAGTAATTTTAATTGGCTTGCTGGGATTGGGCGGATTTACCAGCGCTGAGGCTTATTTTCTCGCGCCAATTTATGCTGATTTACTTGACAATTTGCAACCAAACGGCGTATTTCGGCAAACTTCTAGCAGCAGTTGTGCACCGGCGGCACTAGCAACAGTGTTGAGACGTTGGGGAATGGATGCGACGGAATCTAGCGTGGCGCGTTTGGCGGGTACGAGTCGCTTGGGCACTTCGATGCCGCAGTTGATTGTAGCAGCGAGGGGGTTGGGTGTAAATGCGATCGAACTAGGGCCCACTTGGGAGCAAATCCAGCAAATTAATCGCCCCGGAGTGCTAGCATTTTGGCTGTTTGACGGCCCGCGCAAGCTACCGCACGCAGTAGCTTTGCTGAGAATGAACGACAGCTTAGCAGCCATTGGAGACCCGGCGCGGGGCAAGATTTTCTATTTAGACAGAGCAACTTTTGCCCTAGTTTGGCGGAATGAATACGTGCCGATTTTTCGGTCTGCCGATATCTTGTTAAGTGACAAACAGGCTGCTGGTTATTTAAGTAAATTAGGATATAATAGTGGCGATTTGAAAGCAGATATCGAGCGATTTCAAACAGATAAAAAATTGCCAATCAGCGGCAAGTTAGATAGGATAACTGAATTAATGTTGAGCGGCCCTTTTTTAGAAGGCGTGCCGAGATTGGATGGGAAATAATTAGATTATAGGAATTAATGAACCGCAGAGAACGCAGAGAGCGCTGAGAGAGATATAGCATTTCGAGCTCTCATATGAGGTGCCGCTGGCCTCCGTGGGCGTAGGGCTATCCTCACCAGGCTTGAGAACCGCTATAGAGAGTTTTTTGGGTAAGTTAGATTCGATCAATCAGTTGATAAATATTGGCGCAAAGCTGCAATGACTTCCTCGGCTGACTGGTGTCGAAATTTGCCTGCACGGAAATCAGCCAAGGTTTGTTGGGCATTTGTAGCTATTTCTGCACGACGATTTTCGCGGTGACGGCTTTGGAGAATTTTAATCAACATTTCCTGCTGTTCGTAGGTTAGGTTTAAAGCAGTTTCTAGCACTTGGTCAAGGCTATTCAGATCATTAAATACTAATGTCATAGTCATAGCCTGTTGCTAACTTATCTTTATTCTAGCTGAAACTGAGTAGATTGAACCACATTCATGCCCGCCGCAGCAAATCTTTGAAAAGCCGCATCTGCTGCTTCCGTAAAATCAACAACACCTGGAACAACCACCGGCGAAGTGCAATCTTCCAGCAAATAAACTTTCTTAGCCAACTCCGAATTTCGCGCCAAAATTTCCGTTAGCAAATCATCAATCGTCCAAGCAACGCAATGACTCTTCGCTTGTCCCGCAATAATTACCGCATCAAAGCCTAGCAACTTATCGATAAATTTAGCATTTTTTTGGGCAATAGAAACCCCATCCGGCCCGTCTAAAACTTCCGGCCGCAAAACCGAATAGTTTTCAGTTAAGGGATTGCCGCCCTTAATCTCAAAAAGTGCTTGACTTTCGCGGGCGATGCTGTGAAAAAATATCGCTTCTTCCACAGCAGAAACCAAGGCGTGTCCGATGCCGCCTAACATTGAATGATAGGGCCAAATTGTCAAGGGAAATTTGCCGTCATCGCTGAGTTTCTGCACGTAGTGGAGAGCGTGTTTTTCCAGTGCCGAAAAATTGCCACCGCTGATGCTGTCGGCGACGGCTGGATTAACTTTCCAAATACCTTTTTGCACGTCTTCCAAAGTAATTAATGTGGCGGCTGGTTGCGGGTGTTCGCCTGCATCGTTTATCCAAAAAATTGGATGAAAAATTTGCATCGCAGTGTGGGTATCCATTGTCGGCGCAATAGTTGTAATTCTATCTAAATTGCGGTAAATGAACTCGCACAAGCGCAGGTTGTCGTCTACTGCACCGCTACCGGAACGCCCGCCTACAAATAGTTCAAAATCCGGCAAACAAAAAGTATTTTGGGCATCGATTATCAACAAACAAATGCGGTTTGTGTCCCTGGCTGCGGGCAGAATTTCGTGCTGTTTCGCCCAATTTTTCGCTTGACAAGCCCGTTCTTGGTAAGGTACGCGCCAAACTTCGCCTACTTTTTTTGCCTCGAAATATTCAGGAATTGGGAGTTGCTTTTTTGCTATCATAGCCTGTCTATTTTAGAGTGAGTTGTAACAATAACTTAAATAACCTCTCATTCTCTGATATCTTTCTCAGCGCCCTCTGCGTCCTCTGCGGTTCAAAAAAAATGCTCTATACTCTCATATAATACAAATAACTATTTACGGGTGAATTATGCCACCAGAACTAAATCACAATTATTCGCCTAAAAAAAACAATCAAAAATTCTGGTTTTTGTCGATCGCCCTTTTCATCCCTCTCTTAATTGTAGCAACTAAATCTCCCTACGTTCAACAACTTTTAACAACTGTTTTAAGCCAAATCCTGGATTTAGGCATTTGGGGCCCAGTCGCTTTCATCGCTACCTACAACTTAGCCACTATACTGTTTGTACCTGGTTCCGCCCTCACCCTCGGAGGCGGAGTGCTGTTTGGCCTGTGGTGGGGCTCCATCTACGTGTTTGTCGCAGCAACTTTAGGGGCTACCTTTGCTTTTGCGATCGGGCGATACCTGTCGCGCGATCGCGTGGTAAAATACATGGAAGCTCACCCGAAGTTCAAAGCCCTCGATCGCGCCGTTGCTAAATCAGGATTTAAAATAGTATTTTTAACCCGCCTTTGTCCTTTATTTCCCTTCAATTTATTGAATTACGCCTTGGGAGTTACTCAAGTTTCTTTAAAAGATTACGTGTTGGGTTCCTTCGGGATGATTCCGGGAACTTTGATGTACGTTTACTCTGGTTCATTGATAGGAGATATTGCTGCAATTGGTACGGCAACTGTACCGACAAGTCCCCAAGCAGAAGCTGTAAAATGGTCGATAAATTTGATTGGTTTTGCGGCTGCTGTCGCAGTAACTTTATATATAACTAAGATTGCTCGCAAGGCTTTGGATGAAACTATTTAATTAGGAGAATTTGCTCGTGTCGCAGTCAAAAGTCGATCGCGTAACCGTCCCCCCGATGGACGAATACAACCAAAAATTAGTCTCCTATTTGCATCCGTCAGATTGGGTGAATCCCCAGCCAGCTAGCAGTTACAATTTAGTAGTAATTGGCGCGGGGCCCGCCGGATTGATTGTGGCTGCGGGGGCGGCTGGTTTGGGTGCCAAAGTTGCTTTAATTGAAAAACATTTGATGGGTGGCGATTGTTTGAATGTCGGTTGCGTACCTTCAAAAAGTTTAATTAGATCCTCGCGCACTGTCGGCGATATCTGGAATGCTCATAAATTTGGCGTTAATATTTCTAACAATCCAGAAGTGGATTTTCCCGCAGTCATGGAACGGATGCGCCGGATCAGATCGGGAATCAGCGATGTTGATTCTGTTGAACGCTACCAGCACAAATTAGGAGTCGATGTTTTCTTAGGTTCCGGTAGTTTCACTAGCAATTCTACCATTGAAGTTGCTGGTCAAACTCTGCGGTTTAAAAAAGCAGTAATTGCCACAGGTGCAAGGGCGCGACAACCCCAAATTCCCGGCTTACAGGAAGCTGGATATCTGACGAATGAAACTGTATTTAACCTCACAGAAAGACCTCAGCGTTTGGCCGTAATTGGCGCTGGGGCGATCGGCTGTGAATTGGCTCAAGCTTTTCGCAGGCTGGGCTCGGAAGTCGTGTTGCTGCACAAAAATGCTCATATTTTGGACAAGGAAGATGCGGATGCTGCGACAATTGTGCAGCAGGTTTTTCTGCGCGAAGGAATTCAACTAATACTTGAATCCCAAATATCTCGCGTTGAGCAAACAAATGCAGGCAAAGTAGTTTATTATCAATTGCACAACCAGGAAGCATCGGTAATAGTAGATGAAATTATTGTGAGTGTGGGGCGATCGCCCAACGTGGAAGGATTGAATCTAGAGGCTGTCGGCGTTGAATACGATACACAAAAAGGCGTATTTGTCAACGACAACTTGCAAACTACGAATCCCCGCATTTATGCCGCTGGGGACATTTGCATGAAGCATAAATTTACTCACGCTGCTGATTTTGCCGCGAGAATGGTGATTCAAAACACTCTATTTTTCGGGCGCAAAAAACTCAGCGCTTTGACGATACCTTGGTGTACTTATACAGATCCAGAAATTGCGCGCGTCGGAATGGGCGATCGCGAAATTCAAGCCCAAGGAATTGATGTCGATACATTTTTGATTCCTTTCGATAAAGTCGATCGGGCAATTATTGACGGCGAAGAGGAAGGTTTTGTGAAAATAAACGTCAAGAAAGGCAGCGACAAAATATTAGGTGCAACTATTGTAGCGCGACACGCCGGGGATATGATTAGCGAAATTACTTTAGCAATGGTTAACAATATTGGTTTAGGAAAAATTGCTAGCACAATTCACCCGTATCCGACGCAAGCTGAGGCTATTCGCAAAGCCGGAGATGCTTACAATCGCACTCGTTTGACGCCGTTTGTGAAAAATTTGTTTAACCGCTGGCTGGCTTGGACGCGGTAAATGAAGGAAGAAGGAAGAGGGAAATTCAGCAACGAGCAATGTACGGGATGTAACGGATGTCATGAAGATGGGAGACCGAAATAGGATAGTTCTAAATTATTAGACCTCTTGCAAAAGTCTTTTTCATCAATTTATAGGGCAGGCGAGACGCCTACCCCACCATAAAAAATGATTTTTGTGGGATGGGCATCTTGCCCATCCTAATTATTTTTGCAAGAGGTCTATTGTAATCGCGCTCTTCCTGCATCAGTAATCCAGTACAGTCTAAATTGAGAACCATAAAATTTCCGCTCGTCAATCAATCCCTCTTCTTTAAGTACCTTAATTTCGTCAAGATAAGGGCCGGGAATTTCTGGATGATTAATGCTAAGGTAGCGGTCAATTTGATACCAGTACCACTTACCATCATGTTGAGCTATCAACTGTAAAATTTCTTGTTTGATTTTAACTCTCATAATTAAACTGCCAATTAACAAGCAAATTGACTGTTTGTGGAACAGGCATCTTGCCTGTTCGCGATCTAGTTGCCATAAAATGTGTGTTTTTATGCTTCTGCTTCTGTTTCTGTTTCTGTTTCAAATCCAACACCTTCATACAAAAGTGCGATCGGCAAATCAAACCCAATACTTGATAAAGTGATAATCTCCCCAGCAGTGTAAGAATAGTACAGCCACATTCTCCCCTCTCCCCGACAGTAACGCTCAACAAAAATCTTTTGTGAATCAATCAAGATATACTCTTGCAAAGTCGGAATTTTCAGGTAACAAGTGAATTTTTCATCCCGATCTTTAGCACTTGTACTGGGTGAAAGAACTTCCACAATGATTTTAGGATTCTGAATGAAATTGCGCGAATTAATGTCTTCTGGATCGCAACTGACTATCACATCAGGGTAGTAGTAACGGCTTTGAAAACTGACTTGCAATTTCACATCTGACACGTTCATCCGACAGCCTCTGGAACGCAGATGCGGGCGCAATGCAGTGTAAAAGTTAAGTGCCAGATCGTTATGAGGAATTGTACTGCCCATCCTGGCAAAAACTTCGCCGTTGACATATTCGTGGCGAATCTCTTGTTGAGCTTCCCATTCGAGATATTCCTCAACCGTCATCTTTGGGGGTTCTTGGGGAATGGATATCATAACAATTTTTTTGTCACTGTTACTTTGATTATAGCATTAGAGCTAGCTGCTGCCTCACCGGCACTCAATTGACTAATCAATTAAATTCAATCTATTTTCATACCCCCGCATTATCTTCTGTAATACGTGCCTTAATCTTTCAAAATCAGCATCTTCTAAAGAGAAAGTAATTGCGACCTCATCGCATTCTAGAAGAGCTATAGTATCGGAACCAAAGCGAACAGTAAATCGATCGCGACTAAGAGTAACAAAATCGATGCCTGCATCTTCTGTCCAGTATTCATCGTCCAATTCTGCATAGATGTTTTTTCTGTTAGGAACAGTCTCTGCTTCCGATCATTATTTTCGTGTCAGGATGAAATAATGTTCGCCCCCTTCTGCTTCAGAAAAACCGATGTATAAATTGTCTTCAATAGCCTAAAAGCAAGGGCAAGAAAATCAGTTTTCATAATTTTAAAAATCCCCTTCATCTACTTGAAATACCGTCAATCCTAAGCTTCGCCACATATCAACAACTTGCTGGCGATCGTCCAGCACAAACTTAACATTATGTTGCCCTGCAATATGCTGCTGATAGATTTCCTCCTTCATAATCGCATCCTTCCTCATATCTCCAGTTTTTCGCATATAAAGACTGTGATAATTCACCTCATACTGCTGCAACCATTTTTCAGTTTGAGGCTGACAGTCATCGGTTCTGCCCGATACTACAATAATATTGGCACTGGATTGCCACTTGCGGACGGTATCTAAAACAGGCTGATTCGGTAAATCGCGATCGCACTTTGAAGCATCAAAAGGATTTCTACCATTGAGAAGTGCCAGCGTACCGTCCATATCTACAAGAATTGCATCCGGCAAATCCGGGTTATATTCCGGCGGCGCAACCGGAACCCGCACATACTTATTGTACATCTTCAAAATCACATCTTTCCCCACCGAATTAAGTCTTTTCAAATCCCGTTTAATACATTCCTCCACCGGAACTTGCAGGAAAGAATCATTAACTTCAACGATAGCTTTACCCTTAACCAACTCCTTGATCTGCTCGATGTGAGGTCCAAAATTAGTATCATCAACAATGACGTGCTTGCCGCTTTCCAAAGCCATCAAAATAACCGTATCTCTCAACTGCACAATAAATTTTTCATTAGCAGGCGACCAATGGGAAGCATGAGCCATTTCTCTCAACAAATCTTTATTCGTCCGCACCCATCTTGCAGGTTCAGACAGCAGCAATTCTCGCGCAAATTGAGATTTTCCCGAAGCAGGCAAACCGACAAGTACAACAACTCTTTTCATGGTAATGCGGAATGGGTAATTGGTAATTTGTTAGGAATGACTGTTAACAACTGACAACTGGCAACTGACTACTGACATCTTCTTCACAAACCTAGATGGATGTAATCCAAACCCAATAACTCCTCTATCTTATGAATTGTAACATCGCGCAGAGCTTCTTTCACGCCCGCAACTCTGCGGTTTCGCAAAGAAAACAAAATCCCCGAATACGGCAAATTTTTCACAGCCAAAGCAAAATCTTTCTGCACTTCAATCTGTTCGTGCTGTCGGTAAACTTCCTCGATTTCTTGAACCAACAATTCATATTTACTCTTAACTTTTTGATACAAATCAATCCACTCAGGAAAATAAGCTAAAAACTCTTCTCCTTCATTAGTCAAAATAATTTTGATCATCCGGCGCGTAGAAAATCCTTCGCGAAGGTGAGAAATCGCGACATATTGCGGAGACTTAACCTTAACTCTGTTGAAGTTAGCATCACAAATAATATACCCTTCCGAGTCCATCGGATCTAAATTTTGAGATGCTTCGATAACTTCTTTCCAGCTAGTCAAAGGATAAGTTTTGACCACTTTCCAGACATATCTGTTAGCCCAAAAAAGAGGATCTCTTTCCAGCAATGTTTCAGTATTGCGAACCCCATGTAGCACGATATCATTGTATTTGTGCTGAACTACTATTCTATTGTAAGGTGTCATCAACTCAAAGATAAAACACTCATCGCTTGCTTCCGGTAATTCATAGCCTAATTCTTTCCAGACTTTCCAAAACAGTTCCGCAAAGCTGAATCCAAAACCGTTAACTTCGCCGGCTGCGTCGGGAGTACCGCTAGATTGAACTCTCCATTCTCCCTGATAAAAATACATGGTAATCAGAGAACCGTCTAGTTTTTCGTAAACTTTGGCGCTACTCCAATCAATTGCTGCGGCGTGGCCTTCCCCGTAATTAAAAAATTTATCGTAGGGATAAGAAACTATTTCCCAGTTTTGAGATGAATCTAAAATAATGCCTCGACACTGTTGAACTATTTTTTCGCCCAGGGGAGATTCTATCTGCGAGTATTTCAGACAGACTAAATCGGGATATTGGCGGTGGCGGGTCACTTTGATATGATAATTTTCGCACAATGTTTCTAATCCGTGCTGGCGTAAATACTCTTGCAGTTCCACGTTCGACTCCTAAGTTTGTCGCTTGCTCTATTTTATCGGCAATTGTATATTTTGGCGATTTTGTAAACAAAAATTAAACTATTTTTTCTGGGATCCATCTGATGATTTTTGTATTGTGGAGTATCGTTGTAAATAGGTGAATGCAGTTGGGGACAAAAAGGGAATGTTTCAACATCTAGGACAAAAACAGTGAACAATAAATTATTACTTTTGGCGACTGCTGCGTGCGTGTTGACTGCTTTAGTACCTGTATCGCGAGTGTTGGGTGCGGGCGAATTGTCGCAGCGGTTGCCGGAAACCCAATCTGTGGCTGTAGCGGGTACTGCTGTCCCGGTAAGTCAAATCTTGGCAAAATTAAAAGGCAAAACACAAGTGCCGATTTTTATTCCCACTCGGCTTATTGTTTCGCGGAAGCTTTACTATTACAGCCAAGCGCAACCGAATAGCTATGCTATTTCAATAGATTATACAGCAAATTGCCGGGGTGCGGGAGCTTGCAATTTTGGGGAAATTCGAGCTCAAAAAGGCGGTAAATTTTCTACGAAAGTAGAAGGGGTAACTAAGACTTTAAAAAATGTTAAACTTGCCGGCGGAATGAAAGGAGTTTTTCACAACGGTTGCGGTGCTTACTGCACGGCATCTATTCAGTGGAAAAACCAGGGGTTTATGTATACCATATCAATTAAAAACGGAGGAGAATCGGATTTAATTTTAACAGCTAATTCTGCTATTTTAGCGAGAAAACGTTAAGTTTTGCAGTCTTAAATACAGGAAATAATTATGTAGGGTGCGTCTTTTGGGCGTATCTTACTGTTATTGTATGATATGGCAGTTAGAGTGAAAAATGAGGTATTGATATCAAGTCAGTTCGATTGACAACGATAAAATTTTGTTCATTATGCGGACTTTAGTCCGCATAATGAACCTTTTTTATGGTGTTAATCTACCGGACAGGATATGAGCAGTCAATCCTTCAATTTCTCAATCCATTAATCTAAAACTTGTAGGGCGAAATCGAAGTATCTTAAATTTAAAATCGATTGACTTCTCACCTGTTTGAGAAAGGCTATAAATGTTAACCGACAGCAAGCCGCAGCCGAATGTAATATGGTTTGTTATACTTATCTACTTGGAGGGAAATTATGATGAGGGGAAGATGGCTATTTGGGGCGATTGTTGTTGGTGTGGTTACTGCTTTGACGATCCTTTTCGAGGGCTTCGCTAACGCAATTTTGACACCATACTCAGCCCTAGCAAGGACAGAAACGCAAATCACAGAAATTCGCTGGTTTAATTATACTTCTCAAGATGGCTGGCAATCCGCACAATTTATTGTGCCCGATCGCAATACTACACAATCTGCCGGCAGCTCCAAGTTGCGGTTGTACGATGTTCATATTGCCAAGATGTTTGAGATTTCTCATTTTTTGTGCGATCGCGATCGCACTTGGGCCGGTTACAATTGGTCTTACGGAGCCGCCAATGGCAACATTGACATGGGAAACTTCAAAATTAGCTGCAATCTCGCCCGTACCACAGCCACAACTTACGGGTTAGGGAAACCAGAAATTACAGTAATTCGCCGCAATTTCGACCTTCCAGGCGGTCAGCCATCTCTTGCTGTAGAAAAATATTCTATTCCTACTCTGAACGTTGAGAAAACTAGAGTTGTACAATGGAGAAACTTTGTCCAAAAATTCCCCCCAATTCCCAACAATTCAGGTACAAATCAAGCTAATACTCGTTTTCCAGTAAGTAACATTTCTCAGCAAATCAAAGGCAAAACACGAGTACCTGTTTTTCTGCCGAGCATACTTCCTTTATCTGACACTCAGCAACTTGATTTTGACGTGCAAGCTGGCTCCCACGGTTACATTGTTGAAATGTATTTAGGCAAAGGCTGCCGCGCCGGAGCTTGTGCTTTTGGCACAATCACAGCTAAAAAAAATGAACCGTTTTCGCCTCCATCGCAATTGCCTAGGGATTCTTATAGAAGCATTGAATTAGCAGGCGGAATGAGGGGAATTTATTTCCAAACTTGCGGTAATTACTGCATTTCTTATGTGGAGTGGCAAAGGCTGGGTGTACTTTACCGAGTAAGTCTCAAAAATGGAAGGCAGTCAGAAGTTGTTGGGATAGCAAATTCTGCACTTCAAGCTGGGTCACGTTAAATTTTGCGGGTAAATGGAAAAGGTACGCGCGCGTTTCCGCATCCTAGGGAATCGATATTTTCATTACTCATAAACTTTATTCGGGACAAACTGAATGATTGCGGTCAAACCAAATGATGTAGTAAACAGACTGAACGCGAAACCCAAATATCCGTTTTTTCTCATCAATTCGCATTTCTGATAATCTCTCATCTTCAGGAATATTGTCAGGCAAAGTCGGATGAATGTTAATCAACTTATAACCCGTTCCCACTGATTCACCTCGTTTTTTTGAGCCGTGACCTTTGATTTGACCCCAAGTATATTTCTCAATTTTCTTGAGTCCTTCAATTAGGTCATTGATTTCTGATGATGTCCAGTCAGATAGAAGCCAACGATTTTTATCTGCATAAGTGAATCTGAAGCTAGGATGCTCGTCATCTGTACTGCTTGGTCGATTTAACTGAGTTGCTTGCTCTGGAATTCTTCTTTGTTGCTTGTTTTGAGGTGGCTTTGGTATTTGACTTTTTTTACCCACTTACGCCTCCACCAAAGGTGCATAGCAGGATTTCATATCCTCGTGGGAAATGATTTTAGTTGATTTTTCCGCCGGTTCTAATCCCTGGCGGGCGTTGAGCCAAGGTGTCTCAGATTGTGTCAATTCTGCCAAATGTTTAGCACTTAATTCTCCATAAGCATTCCAAACTTCTTCGAGTACCTCAATCTCATCTTCCTCAAATTCTCCCTCAAAATTATCGGGAGCGGGAATATCGGTATATTTGTAAGCTTTGTACTCATCCCAAACATGGCGGACAATGGGGCCGGAAACCCAAGCTTCAATATCTTGAAAAAATAGCTGCTGGCCTCTAAAGACTAAACTCCAAGCTTGTGCGTAATAAACGAGTTTTTGCAGTTTGAGAGGAGAAATAGTATCGCCTGCTTCTCGATCGACACGACATAAAAAGTAACGAGCTACATCCAGAGCGCTTTTCATAGTTTTAGGATTTTAGTAATTTGACAAATTGACTTTTTATGGTAAACTATTCGGTGGCTTGAGAAGTTCGATCGCCCTTTCCCCCTTATTCCCACATTGTTCTCCTCAAATCCTGCAACCTGGGAGCAAACTCTTCAGCTTGCACCAGCTTAGGCCCGATCGACCCTAGGCAAATCATATAGCGTCGGCTGCCTTTCGCTCTCCAGGTCGATCGGCTCAGTTTTATCCCCCTAATTGTGCCAACCAGCAATTAAAGTCCCCACCTGCGGTACGCTAGATCAGGTGAATATACTGGCTCATTTCAAGCTATCCTGCGATCGATCTTATGTCCCCAACCACATCTGCCCCCTCCCGAACCGTCCGCATCGGTTCCCGCAAAAGCCAACTCGCTCTAGTGCAAACCCACTGGGTGCAAGCAGAGCTACAGAAACACTTCCCGGAACACACTTTTGAAGTCCACACCATGTCCACCCAAGGGGACATAATTCTTGATGTCGCCCTCGCTAAAATCGGCGACAAAGGACTTTTCACCAAAGAATTAGAAACGGGAATGCTCAACAATGAAACGGACTTTGCCGTTCATTCCCTCAAAGATTTACCTACCAATTTGCCCGAAGGTTTAATTTTAGGATGCGTCACCGAACGGGAAAATCCCGCTGACGCCTTGGTAGTTAACTCCAAGCACAAAGACAAGCAACTCGACACCCTCCCCGCAGGTTCCGTAATCGGCACTTCTTCGCTGCGGCGGCTGGCTCAACTGCGGCACCATTTCCCTCATTTTGAATTTAAAGATATTCGCGGCAATCTCAATACTCGACTCGCAAAATTAGATGATGGCGGTTACGACGCCATTATTCTAGCAGTTGCAGGATTGGAAAGATTGGGAATGGGCGATCGCATCCATCAAATTATTCCTCCTGAAATCTCCCTTCACGCCGTCGGACAAGGTGCATTGGGCATCGAATGCCGCGCTGGAGATACAGAAATCATGGCAGTGATCAAAGCTCTCGAACATACGGAAACCGCCCAAAGATGTTATGCCGAACGCGCATTTCTGCGGGAATTAGAAGGCGGCTGTCAAGTACCAATCGGCGTCAATACCAAAATAGAAAACGGTCAATTAACCTTAACCGGAATGGTATCGAGTCTCGACGGCCAGCGCTTCGTCAAAGATACTGTTTCCGGCGCTGCCGAGACTGCTGAAATGCTGGGAATTGATCTCGCTCACCGCCTGCGCGAACAGGGAGCCAGCGAAATTTTGGAGGAAATTTTTATCGAAGTTCAACGCGGTTCCTAAACCAAGTCAGCATTTATTTGTCAAGGCGCTTAAACGCGAAATATCGCCTTTTATTGAAAAAAAATAACTGGCGGTTCGCTTTGACAAAAATGAGTAAATTAGCAGTATGTTTCTAGGTGTTGGATGGGAATTTTAGAGAAAATTGCGGATGATTTCACAAATATCTGACTAATTGAGGGCTGCTGTTGAGAAACCAGGTTTATGGATGAATGCCGGGGTGCAAAGCCTAGGATTTTTCGGAAAAACCGGGTTTCTTGGGCTTAGTCTGATTCTTGTCAACATACCAATCCAAAATCTACAATCAAACATCCAAAATAAATCAGCAATCTATTTTAGGGAAAGGCAAAAACATGAGCGCTAGAGCAACTCAATTAAAGCTGGAAGTGAAAAAAGTTCAGGAACTTTATCGCAAAATGCAGGCAGACCAAAAAGCTTTGCAGCAGCAATTGAAAGAGTTCAAAACTCAAGCAGGAAGTTTCTCGGATGTCGTCGAACAAATCTTGCCGTCGATAGTTTCAGTTTACGTGATGGATTGGGATACAGAACAAGAAATTTCTTCGGGAAGCGGCTTTTTTGTATCGCCGGATATAATTGTCACTAACTATCATGTAATCGAAGATATTGCGGATGAAGATTACTTCTATGAAGAAGATGAAATCGAACAGGTTTTAGTAGAAACTAATGACGGAAAGTTGAGATTGGCGGAGGTGGTGTTTACTGGTAATGCCGAAGAAGATTTAGCATTACTCTTGATTAGCGATTTTACCTTCGATCCCGAAACAGGGGAACAAGTGGAATCTCCCCAAGAGCATCCTCCTTTAGAGTTATCTTTTGATGTAAAAGTGGGCGACCCGGTAATTGCGGTGGGTAATCCTTTGGGACAGTTTGCTGCAACTTTAACTCAAGGTATTATTAGTGCAATTCGCGAACCTGACGAGTCTGAGGAAGGGGACGAAGAGGATCGGGTTGCTGAGGTGAAGGTGTTGCAAACTGATGCGGCGATTAATCCGGGAAATTCCGGCGGGCCGCTGATTAATATGGCCGGTCAAGTGGTTGGGGTGAATGTGTGGGGATTGGAGGATGCTGATAGTATTAATTTGGCGATCGCTTCTGAAGCTTTGGATGACTTTTTAGCTGGATTTGAGGAAACTTTTGAGGAAGATTCTCAAAATTAGTCGGGAATTGTTGATAGATTTTCCAGATTTGTAGGGGCGGGTTTACGCAGATATTTGACACCAAACGACAAATGATCAAAACCCGCCCCCACCCCACCCATAAATTAACAATTAATTGAATTTAACGCTGAGGTGAGGATGATTGTTCGGGGTTATTTGATAAAAACCCCATAGCTTTTTTCTCCCCAAATTTCAGGAGATGTAGGTATTTAGGAAAAAGCCTTTTATTTTTACGCACAGTGCGAATTTTTGTAACAATAATTTACACGATCGCCCCAGCGACATAGATAGTCAGGTGCAGTAGGTGCGATCGCTACTGGCAATTGGCAGTGTTTGTATCCAACTATCTGCCGGCATCCGATAGGGCAGAAACTCCATACTTTCTACCTTTAAAGTCGATTTCAGACTGGAGATTTGAGACTTGAGATTTGATATTTCCTTCACAGCCTCGACTAACTGTTTAAAGGGATCGCTAACATTTTTTGCTTAACCACCCACAATAGAGATTTATACTTGTTTTTGGACAGCGCGTTAACATTGTGTCCCTCGCCATTTAAACTTAATCTAGACTAACTATCCCAAGGAACACACAAAAATAATGCGAATTTTATTTGTATCTGCCGAAGCAGCACCCCTGGCCAAAGTTGGCGGCATGGGCGATGTCGTCGGCGCTTTGCCTAAGTTTTTGCGGCGCATGGGACACGATGTCCGCATCTTCATGCCCTACTACGGCTTCGTTGCCGACAAAATGGACGTTCCCAAAAAACCTGTTTGGAATGGGGCGGCGATGTTCCAAAATTTCTCAGTCTTTGAAAGTGTTTTGGCGGGAACCGATGTACCTTTATACTTATTGCAACATCCATCTTTCTTGCCGCGCCGCGTTTACGGCGGTTTAGATGAAGATTGGAGGTTCACTTTTTTTGCTAATGCTGCCGCTGAATTTGCCTGGAATTACTGGAAACCCCAAATTATCCACTGTCACGACTGGCACACGGGGATGATACCTGTTTGGATGAAGCCTGACCCCGATATCAGCACGGTTTTTACTATTCACAATTTAGCTTATCAAGGGCCGTGGCGCTGGCGTTTGGAACAGATGACTTGGTGTCCTTGGTATATGCAAGGTCACAATACAATGGCTGCTGCAGTACAGTTTGCCGATCGCGTAAATACAGTTTCGCCCACCTACGCCGAGCAAATCAAAACCCCAGCTTACGGCGAAACTTTGGAAGGTTTGCTGTCTTACATCGGCGGCAAGGTTTCGGGCATTTTGAACGGAATTGATACAGAATCTTACAACCCAGCAACTGACAAGTACCTCCATCAACAATTCAGTGTTGATACGCTAGAAAAGCGCCCAGCTAACAAAATTGCCCTGCAAGAAGAAGTCGGTTTGGAAGTGAATAAAGGTGCCTTTTTAATCGGCATGGTGACGCGGCTGGTAGAACAGAAGGGATTGGATTTGATCATTCAAATGCTCGATCTGTTCATGGCCTATACCGACGCTCAATTTATTGTACTCGGAACGGGCGATCGCTACTACGAAACCCAACTCTGGCAAATGACAGCCCGCTATCCCGGTCGGATGTCCACCCAATTACTCTACAACGAAGCCCTCTCCCGTCGCGTTTACGCAGGCTGCGACACCTTCCTGATGCCCAGCCGTTTCGAGCCCTGCGGCATCAGCCAAATGCTCGCCCTCCGCTACGGCTGCGTCCCAATGGTGCGCCGCACCGGCGGTTTAGTTGATACCGTTTCCCACAATAACCCGATCGACAATACTGGTACAGGTTACTGCTTCGATCGCTACGAGCCCCTCGACTTGTTCACCTGCATGATCCGAACATGGGAAAGTTTCCGCTACAAAGATAAGTGGAAAGAACTGCAACAGCGCGGCATGAGAGAAGATTTTGGGTGGGATATTTCTGCCAAGAAATATGTCAATTTGTACAGCGACATTTTGGGGATATCGCCCGAAGAAAATGCACCGGAACCCGAACCCGAATTGAGCGGTGGTAAGGGTTAATTGGTAATGGGTAAGTTGACAGTTGACAGTTGACAGTTGGCTGTTGACTGTTGGCTGTTGGCTGTTGTTCTTTGTTATTTGTTATTTGTTATTTGTTATTTGTTATTTGTTCTTTGTTATTTGTTAGTTTTTGGCTCCAATGCCCGATGCCCAATCCCTCCGCTTCGCTCCGCCCAATCCCTCCGCTTCGCTCCGCCCAATGCCCAATGCCCGATGCCCTGTTTGCCCGATGCCCTGTTTGCCCGATGCCCAATCCCTCCGCTTCGCTCCGCCCAATGCCCAATTAATCAACAAATAAATCGAGAGGTAAATGGCCGTAAGTCCCGCTAACTCCATCTTCAGAAGAAAATTGACACGACACTAAAACTCCTCGGTAAGTTCCCGGATAACCATCAACATAATAGGAACCCTTCAAAGTATTGAACTTAATATAAACCGAACCGGTAAAGGTCGAACCAGTATTTGGATCTAAAACAGCTTGATATCCGAAAGCTTTCAAATAAGTTTCTAAAGCTAAAAAACCCTCATCCGTCGAAGCAGCGCAAACTCCCAGCATTTGATAATCCGACAAACTTGCTACTAGCAAAATCGCTTGACGCAACGCCTGTTTTTCCAGCGGCGACGCTACAGATTGCATATCCAGACAAGTAAAATCTTTGAGGATTTGCTGTGCTGCTTCAACAGTCAGGGTAGTCGGGTTTTGAGTAGACATGAATTGCTCTGATATTTACCAAAAGTACGATCGACACTCGGGCACTCGTCAACGGATTTCTGCCATTGCAACCCTCGATCGACGGCGGTAACACTCGCGCCAGCCCCGATTATAGCCTAATTGTGGATCGGGAAATCATTTTGGGCGATCGACTTACTGATCGCACACTCTACCTAGATTCCAAAGAAATATCACAAAAATCTAAAATTAGCTGAATTCCCCTCTATTAATGGTAGAGAGAAAAAAACAACAAATTAGTCAAGCAATTATGAAGTGCGAGCAATTGTTAAAAAACCTCAAACTTGTGATGAAAATTATTTTTAGGCTACTAAAGAAAGCCAAGCCGCTCTACTTATTCCTGATATTTGGCATCTGTATAGGTATTTCTGGCTGGACAGTAGAATCTAATTTCATCAAAATCCCATTAATCGGCTTTCATGACATTGTAGACACTCGCAATCCCGCCCAAGTGCCACCAAAGCGCCTTGCTTTTTCCATAGACTACACCAAACAAGATTTTTCAGTATTTTTAGAATATATAATGAAAGAAAACTATTGGTTATTATCATCTCAAGACCTGTACATATACTTTATCAAAAAGTCCCAGCCAATACCAGCTCAAAGATTGGGTCAAAAACCGATCATGATATCCTTTGATGACGGGTATAAAGGCGTTCATGTAAATGCACTTCCCGTCTTAGAAAAACTTTCAGCAATCCACAAGAAAAAAGGCAAATTTGTGTTATTTGTCAATCCTCAGTTCTTAGGTGTGGATATGGGTAAAAAATTTATAGCCCACGCTAGTTGCAATGATTTAAGAGACGGATATAAACAAGGTTTTTATGACGTTCAATCTCACGGTTTTGCTCACAAAAACTTCACTCAAATTAGCGGAAAAGAATTAGAATTAGAAATTGCCCAATCTAAGTCTGAATTGATAAAATGTATGGGAGATTTGGACAAAAATAAGATTATTGGCGCTCACATAGCTTATCCCTACGGCGCATCCAACAGACAAGTGGAAAAGATTTTGCCTAAATATCATTTAACTGGTTTTTTGTACAATGACAATTTCTTCAGAGCAAACAGACTCAAAAATAACTACCGTATTTCTCGCATCACTGTGGATAAATATATGTCGCATCAAGGTTTAATTCAGATTGCTAAAAAAGCTTCTACTCTCCGAAAGAAAGAGTAGCTTTAGGTAGCATTTTGTTGTTGTTTATTTGCTTAATTTTGCTCGTTTATCCGCAGGTTGGGGAAGCGCGCCCCATTGTGTCATCGTGCAAAAAAGCTAGTAGTTGTTACTGATATTTGCACGTTTAGATCAGTCCGCGTTTTTTGAGCTTTGCTAGCGCATCTTCTGCCGCATTTTTCTCAGCATCTTTCTTGCTTTTGCCTTTCCCTTCTCCATAGCATTTCTCTGCAACATAAACCTTAGCGAGAAATTTGGGCTGGTGGGGTGTACCTCCTTCTTGGACTGTCGCATATTTGGGCGGAGTCGCTTCACCGTTGGCTTGTACCCACTCCTGAAATCGGTTTTTCGAGTCTACAGTCGATCGCGTTTCCACAACATTGTCGGGAACAGAATCAAACATTTGCCACACAAAATTGCGAACTTTGTCCATGTCTTGCGTATCGAGATAGTACGCACCAATGAATGCTTCCAAGGTGCTGCTGAGCAAATTGGGGTTGGTAATCCCGCCTTCTCGGTAAGCTCCTTTTCCGAGCCGCATTTTTAAGTCTAAAGCAATTTCCGTAGCAAATCTGGCTAATTGTTTTTCATCTACCAATGCAGAACGGCGGCGAGTCATTTCGTCTTCTCCCATTTCTGGGTGGCGCTGATAGAGATATTCGCCGCTGAGAAATGTCAGCAAAGCATCGCCGAGAAATTCTAAGCGTTCGTTGTCTTCTTCGCGGAATGTGGGGTTTTCGTTGACGTAGGAACGGTGGGTTAGGGCTTGGCGCAGCAGTTTTTCATTGTTGAATTCGGGAATGGTTATTTCGAGTTCTTGTGTTTGATTAGTCGGTCGCATGGGAGTTTGGTAATTGTTATTGCTTTTGGAGTTTGGTATTGTTATGTTGGCAGACATGAAGGAGCCGCAAATAGCGGTTGGTTTGGAGCATCTAGTTTATCAAATAAACTGGATTTTTGCTATCTGCGACGAGGTTGATTTTAACAGATATTTCGCGTTTTTGCCGTTAGTCCGCCGGGGGTTTAAACCCCCGGCTAATAGCTGAAGTCCTCTTTAGAGGACTGAAGATTATATTTTTTTACACTGTTTTCGGTCGGTTTCAACCGACTTTCGCTATTAGCCAGGGAATTGATTCCCTGGCGGACTGTGCTGCTTTATGCAGATAATCGGTTGGTTTCTATTGACAACTGTTTGGGATTTTTTAGTTGCGATTTCAATCCTGCACACAAACTGGGTAATTCGTCTACATCATGAAAGTTATTCTCACCAACCAGGTTAATCAGTTGTGTTCTAGCACTTTGGCGTCGTGCAAAAACGATAACGGTTTTACCCAAAGCTATTAAAATGGTGATTAAACCTGCAAAGTCCCGATCTCCTGAAACTAGGATAATTATTGCAGGAGAAGGCTTAACTGCAAATAGTTGAGTACAGTCAAACACTAATTGCTTGTCTGCACTGTTTTTGTCTCTGTCGGGGACATCAATGCCTTTAAAACCAAGCTTTTCGGCCCGATTTTTGTTGTCAACTTGATTTTTGTGCTGCGAGTTATAGTAAAAATTTTTGCAATCTAAACGCCCTTTAGATTTGGCAAAATCGACCAATAATTCAGCTTCCTTTTGCTTTAACTGAACGTTCTGACCATCCCAAAGTATAGCAACTGGTTGAGACTGGCTTTTTTGTTGGCCTGTGGTTCGATGATTGTCCGCCATTGTATTATTTCCTAAAATTAGGTTGACTGGACAGCCTCGACATATCACGCATCTAGGATTAATGGAACGTTGCCTGTGGATTTGCTCAAAAATGAACATTTCGGCACAGGACAATCTCTTACCACAAAACACTGTGATTTGGTGGGGTTTGATTAACGTCTGAGCTACAGGATTTACTGAACTGGAACGAGTTTGGTAGCAGCCCGTTGAAGGGAAATTGAACAAAATAATGTTTTAATGTTTTCAAGCTTGTATCAACTTGTTAAAACGACATTAGACTGACTTTCCCCTCAAAGGGCTTCTAGAAACTTGTCCCAGTTCTATAGCAATCCTAAATTAGTTGTGGCATGGGCCCGAGAACCCATCCAGGCTAGAAGCCTGAACCACGTTCATAACTGACTTGGGATTGCTATAAATCCTGTAGCTAAGACGACTCAATCAACATTCCTTAACTTTAAATGCGATATTTAGTTTTAGCTCTGCCTTTAACATAACGTTTTAACTATTGGATGTCAAGTATTAAGTTAAAATAGTTTTTCTGACATCCTTATATCTCAGCAAGATTTTCGCCCACCTGATACCGCCAGTTACGCGCCCTCAGAAACCGGGTTTCTAGGAGTGTTGGCGACGAGTCACGAGAAATATCCCAAGAAACCCGGTTTCTCCCCCGACAAGTGCGATCGCCCACAAACCCCTCTCCCCGTGGGCCCATCCCGCTTATCGCCAACATTTGAAAACTAAATGTAAAAATATGTTGCAATGTTTCTACTGTTGTGTTAAGTTTAGTTACATAAGGTTGAAATTAAACGAGGTATCCGATCGTGCAAAACAAAGACGCAAAAGTAGGCTTCACAGAGTTTGCTGAAACTTGGAACGGTCGTTTGGCAATGCTAGGTTTTGTGATCGGCTTAGCTACCGAACTCCTCACCGGTCAAGGCATTCTCTCTCAAATCGGTTTGATGTAATCAGCTTAACTCCATAAAATAGCTGTAATTTGTGGCGATCGACCCCCTTTACAAGTGCGATCGCCCCCCCGCTAATAAGTCCCCTTCATTGATAACGAAGGGGATTTTGCATTTTTTATGAAAAATTAAAACCGATGGTACTATCATTTTTTTTCGTCTGAATAGTTATCCTCACTAAGCAATTCCTACCGAACCCAACATCCTCGATGTACGAGTCAAAGCAGGAAGCTTCACTAAACCGTCCCGTTGGCGAGACCGCAGACTGTTATTTAAAATCATCTCCGACAGATCCGGCATTTCTTGCCTGCAGTGGGAGCAGAACCAGTAAATGCGATTGTGGCGAGCGTGGCGGAGCAGTGTAGAAGAACAACAAGGGCAACTATTCATGATATTTTAAACCTTATTTAAGATGTGGAGCGATCGGCAATTCATTGCAGAGATTCACGAATGCAGGCGGATATTAATTTCAGACACAACAAATTTTTTTTTCACTCACAACGTTGAGTGTCTCGTAAGTACCACTTTTGAAGACTCAGCAGTAACATCACAATCAGAAGCTGAACCATCCAAGGCGCGACAGAAAAACCCCAAAGAAAACAACCTAGTCCGGCCACAGCCACAAGTACAAAAATATCTTGAGAGGTTTGCCAGTAAATCCAGACGGCTGCCAGAGAAACTATCAGTAGTAAAATGTAAGCTGAGGGCATAGTCGTCTTCTCCAAAGGTGTCTGCCAACTGTCAGGAGCGATCCCCGACCATGTACTAAAACTAAAACTAAAAACTGAAGAACTTATGAAGATGAGCAACTTGTTACAAAAAGCAAAATACTCCTGCTAATTATTATTTATCCGATCGCTCAGCAGGAGTAATTGTTTTAAAGGCTACAGAATTCAATAGGGGCGATCAACCTATGCTTCCTCCCAGCCCAAAGCTTGAGCCACCATAGCAGCCAAAACCATCGGTTCAAAAGGCTTAGCAATCACACTGACAACGCCCAAATCTGCGAACATTCGCCTGTCGCTAGCGAGAGCCTTAGCCGTCAATAAAATTACTGGAATGTGCCGCGTAGCATCATTAGCTTGTAACTGTTTAAAAGTAGTAGGCCCGTCTTGATCCGGCATCATCACATCCAAAAGAATAGCGTCAGGCTGTTCGGCAAGAGCCTTAGCCACACCCTCGCGGCCAGAACTCGCCGTCAAAACTTCCCAGCCCCCCACCACCTCAAGACTGACTTGAGCCACTTCCCGAATATCTTCCGCATCGTCAATTACCAAGATGCGCTTGGAATTCAAAATTAACATTTTTTTTAACAATCAGAACTTATTCTCAGATTAAAGGCGAAATGTGAATGTTTGGTAAAGCAAAGTGTTTTGCCAGATCGAACTTTACACTAAATTTTTAAAACAGTAAAATCTTTCCACCCTAAAAATCGGCTTTTTGACCTCAAATCCCGATTTTAGGCCGTTCCGGCGCATCTATCCTCGCAAAAATGACAATCTTGGACGCACTGCAATTACCAAATAAACCTGGTTTTTTTAATATAACTTTGCCGGCCTTAGCTGTAATATCGTATCCGGTCAATTGACAGCAATAAGATTGGTTCGATCGTTCTGACTTTAGTCCGAAAAAGCTGCTGACTAAAGTCCACACTACGAACCCTGCTGCAAGTAAATCTAAAATCAAAAACTTGTACGCTCGCGACTTGTCGGCTGGCGTAGCCGAAGCAAGCCGAAGTATCTAAAATCTAAAATCGAATACCTTCTGCCTTCCCTTAACTTTGCCCTTCTCCGAGAATTGGCAGACTTAAGAAAAAAGTGCTGCCCTCATCCAAAACACTCTCTACCCAAATCCTGCCCCCGTGCTGCTGCACGATACTGCGACAAATAGCCAGCCCCAAACCAGTACCTCCTTTCTGGCGAGAATCAGAACCATCCACCTGTTGAAAGCGTTCAAAGATAATCTCTAGCTTGTCTGCGGGAATGCCCCGCCCTCGGTCTTTGACAGCAATCACGATAGACGAACTCACGGACGACAAGTGCGGATTGGTGGCGACAGCATGAGGAGACGATCGCGACTTCGAGTCCGATCGCGCTGTCAAATCCCGATCGTGCATCAACTCCCCGCTCAGCCAAACCGTAGCCCCTGAAGGAGAAAATTTAATAGCATTGCTGAGCAAATTTGTCAAGGCTTGAATTAGCCGATCGGGCACAGCCCGCAACAGAGCTTCCACAGGCCTGACGGACAAAATAACTCCCGCCTGTAGCGCCATGCCCTGCATCTCGTCAGCCGCCTGCAACATCAGCTCAGCAACATTGCAAGTTTGTTTGACGGCAGTGCTGTAACTCGACTCCATGCGCTCTAAATCGAGAATGTCGTTGATCAAGCGCACCAAGCGGTCAGTATTAGTGACAGCAATCTCCAGCATCCGCTTGGCTTTGTGGGGGTGAACGTCAAGCAAGCCGCTGTTGAGGAGGCCTAGAGCGCCGTGAATCGAAGTCATCGGTGTCCGCAGTTCGTGGCTGACAACGGAGATGAATTCATCTTTCATGCGCTCGACGGCAAGCCGATCGGTGATATCTTTAAAAGTCACCACGGCTCCAATAATTTGGCCTTGTTCTCGCATCGGAGCGACAACGTACTCCACCGGAAAAGTGCTGCCGTCAACGCGCCAAAAAACTTCATCATTAACGCGCCGAACCTCTCCGTCTGCTAAGGTGTCTAAAATTTGAGAACTTACCCGCAAGGGCAGTTTTCCCGTTGGCGTGGCGGCGTAGTCGGCGACAAGTTCAGAAGCAGAATTGATGACAGTTGCAGGCGACAAAAGCTCGATCGCCCGCGAGCATTCTTCGGGATAACGGTTTATGGTTTCATAGAGCGGTCGATCGATCCATTCCTTCGAGCCGCAGCCGGCCATTCTCACCGCCGCCGGATTGACAAAAGTTACTTTTCCCTGTTTGTTCAACCCGCAAATGCCTTCCCCGGCGGAGAACAAAATCATTTCTGTTTGGTGGCGGAGTTGTTCTAGGGCTTTTTCAACTCGCTTGCTGTCGCTGATGTCGCGAGCGATTGTCGAAACCCCCGTCACCATTCCTTTAGCGTCTTTAATCGGAGAAATCGTCAGGGACACATCTATCTGTTCGCCGTTTTTGTGTAAGTGTACGGTTTCGTAATGGTCGATAGTGGTTCCAGCCCGAATATTCTCCAGAATTTGGGGCATTTCCTTGGGGCGTTCGGGTATTGCTAAAATTTCGATCGACTTCCCCTTAACTTCCGCCGCACAGTAGCCGTAAATCTTCTGGGCTCCTGCGTTCCAGCTCTGAATTGTCCCGGCGAGGGTTTTGCCGACTATCCCGTCGTCAGAGGACTCGACAATGGACGCTAAGCGGACGAGTTCATCTCTAGCTTGCTTGTATTCGGTGATGTCGCGGCCCAAAATCACGATACTTTTGCGTCTGCCGTCAGGGTGAAATAGAGGTACTTTAATCACGTCGTAGATTTTCACAGTACCGTTCGATCGGGGAATCACTTCTTCACCCCTAGAAAGCGTACCTTTTTCCCACGCGGCTCGATCGCTCACCTCGCACGCCTGTAGCGCCTCCAGATAAAAAGGGCTGAGTTTTCCTAGTTGAGAATCTGTCAGGCCGCGGTATTCATCTGCTGATAGCTCAAACAATTCCAGTATTGCTTGATTTGCTTCCTGCCATCTGCTTTCGCCATCTTTGAAGCAGACAATATCTGGCATGGCATTCATCAGCAAGTCGAGATAGAAGTTTTCTCGCAGTCCAGCTTCTGCCTCGGCCCGCTTAGCGATTTCCTGTTGCAGGTTTTTGTTTGCCGTTTGCAGCGAATCAATTAACAAACTTTCGCTAACAGTGCGTTGTTTAATTATTTCTTGGAGTCTGTGGACTTCTAGCGACAGCTTCCTGCGGGCCAACAAATTCTCTACCCGCAAGTGCAGTTGGGCTGCATCTGCGGGAGTTGCGATTAAATCGTCAATTCGGCGATCGAGTTTTTCTGTTTGCTGCCCAAAATGCGGCTCGGTGAGGGCGGGGGTTTGGGATGTGCCGAGGAGCAAAAACGGTAAAAATATCGGCTCGGCGGCTGTTTTTAATGCTTCTATCAGCGGCCCGAGGCGATCGAAATTTGCCTCGTCGAGAATGCACAAGTCAAAAGCAATTTTAGGAATGTGAACTTCTGAGTTTGGTTCGCAAGTGCGATCGGGTACGATCACCTCATGTTGAGTGTTGAGGTGTGCGATCAGCAAATTAGGTTGTTGGTGGCGATCGACCAAGAGCAAAATGCGGTTCATTGAATTTGATTTATTTCCTCATAAATAATGATTTAATTTCATCTGAATTCACTTGCTATCTGGTTTGTCGTTCGGACTTTTGTCCTCGGAAAATGCAGGACTAAAGTCCGAACGATCGAACCTCTTTTCTAGCTGGTTTGTCGTTCGGACTTTAGTCCTCGGAAAATACAGGACTAAAGTCCGAACGATCGAACCTCTTTTTTCGCGATCAACCTACCGGACACAATCAAACATAATCTGACTACTGACTACTGACTACTGACTACTGACTACTGACTCTTTACGGCATTCCGATCGCAATCAAAGAATCGAACGACATACAACTAGAATAACGCTCCCCTTCCGATAAAACCGCAATCAGCTTCATTTGCCAGTCTGGCATAATTTGCAAATCCGCCCAGGGTACTGCTATCTCCAAACATTTATCCAGTCCCACTTGGGTTCTGCTGATGCGGGGATGCCACTCATCGCCCTCTCCTGCTTCTTGAAACCAAATCGATTTCGTCAGCAAATTAATCTCTAACTGATGGTGGAACCGATAGTTGAGCGGTGCTTCGTCGGGCCAACCCGACAGTGGGATCGGACTGTTGTGCATCGTGCGATCGGGATAAAACCAGAACAAGTTTAACTGCGGCGGGCAATCAATACCCGGCCGCACCCCAGCATTGAAGTCGGCGCGGAGGTAAAAATTCAAGTGATCGACTCCGTACCAAAGCCGCTGAATTGCCGAACTCCGGTGCATCGTACCCCTTGCTCCCCCAATTTCAATGCGGCCGGCTTTGTCCCAATCCTGTTCGTTGCCGATACCGTCGATAATCGGGTGAATAAAGCTCAGCGGCTCGCGATCGCCAGCCGCGTGATGCGCCTCTACTTGCCGCCGCACTTCCGGGGGTACAGCCTCGCCGAGAGCTTCGTAAATTCCTGCTACGTGTTCGCGAAATAACTGATCGAACATAGCATCTTGATTTGACGTGTGGCCTTCGCCAAACCACCAAAACCAGTCGGAACCTTCGGCCGCATAAAGCGCTTCCCAAGCTTCGGGATTGCTTTCTTCCGTGGCTTCTGGATGGTTGGCCAGCATTTGTCTCGCGGCCCCTAACAAGTCCCAAGCGCGATTTTTTGCCGGATCGCCGATCCAAGTTGTCAGGGAACCGTCTACCCAGGAACCTGTGTGCAGTTGGGCTGCGGGTATTGTTTCGGTGGCTGGGAATTTGTCGAGAAATTCCGAAACTGTGACTAATTTGATATCTGGATTGTCGCTGAGGGTTTCATAGAGCGATTCTAAGAACGGTTTGCCGTCTTCGGGATAGAATTCCCAGCAATTTTCGCCGTCAAGGGCGATCGTCACCAACCAGGGATTTTCTAAAGCTGTTTCGCCGCTTGACTGTCGGTGTTTGAGAGTTCTGCCGATCGCCTCCAAGTGTCCCACCAAATCTGACGCTGCTTTTTCCGGTTCCATCGAACTGTAAGTAAACCCAATCAAATCAGACAATCTGTGGTCTCGAAATACGATCGCCAAATCGCCATCAGGAGTTTCTAAACGATAAGGGCGATACAACAATTCTGGCTCGTAAACATTCCCCGCCCCATCCCGGTTAAAAAACTGTTTAATTGTCCACCCCAATACTGCCTCATCCGAGACAATCCATTTAAAACCTTGTTTAGCAATGTAGGGCAAAATTTCCGGGCTAACCGCCTGTTCCGACGGCCACAAACCGCGCGGTTGGCAATCAAACCTTTCTTGATACATTTCCCAGGATTTTCTCAAATGTCTGGGAATATCTTCTGCCCACTCAAACCGATGTTTTGGCAGCGTCATGTTAGGAATAGCTACGCGGCCGCTGTTGGTGTCGGCAAGCAGCGGTAAAATCGGGTGCGTGTAGGGGGTTGTGGAGACTTCCAACTGTCCCTCAGCTTGCATTTTACGGTGCTGGGGAATGATTTTTGACAGTATTTCTTTTTGTTTTGCGTAGATGTTTTTTCTGTCTGCCAAGCGAAAACCTTGTCCTTGTTTCAGCCACCCGGCAATCTCGGGGTCATCCCAAAACAGCGGATCGATCCAAGCTAAATTGTGCCACGCCAGCAAATCCCCAAAATCCTGGACAGTCCAGTTTTCCAAGCACCACTGAATGCCTTTTTCCTGTCGCTGAGTGTAGAGTTGAGCGTACCGGGGATGTGGCTGAATCAGGGTGTGGTAGTTGGCATCAAAGAAGTGTTCTAAAACAAACTCTTTTTCTTCGATGTTTAAATCATCGGCTCGCTTGAGAGTTACCGCCAAGTAAGGATCTAATGCTTTGTCTGCGATGCAGTCTTCTATCTGCAAAATTAAGGACGGAACCAGGTTTACTGTTTGATGCAGTTTGGGATATTTTGCCAGAATTAGCACTAAATCCAAATAGTCTTTGACTCCGTGCAGGCGCACCCAAGGCAGTCGGTATTGAGCTTCTTTTGCTGTAGCGGATACTCGGGATTTATACAGCGGTTGGTGTTGGTGCCAAATGAAGGCTACGTAAAGGGGGTGAGACATCGCATTTGGTAATGGTAATTCAAAAAAAGGTAACAGTCAGTTGACTGTTGACTGTTGACTGTTGACTGTTGGCTGTTGGCTGTTGGCTGTTGGCTGTCGGCTGTTGACTGTTGACTGTTATTAGTTAATGCTTTCGGGCCCATTGCCAACAACCAATTGCCAATTACCAATTGCCAACTACCAACAACCAATTGCCAACTACCAACTGCCAATTGCCAACTACCAACTGCCAATTGCCAACTACCAACTGCCAACTACCAACTGCCAACTAACTAATTACATTACCTGTTCGACTTCGGCAATTTCTGGAATTGCTTCGCGCAGGCGGCGTTCAATACCCATTCTCAGAGTCATTGTGGAACTCGGACAAGAGCCGCAAGCTCCTTGCAGTCTCAAGTGTACTACCGGGCCGTCGATTTCTACGAGTTCGACGTTGCCGCCGTCGGAAATCAGGTAGGGACGCAGTTCATCGAGAACTGTTTCCACGTTATCTCTGGTTAGTGCTAGTGTCGTCATATTTTGCCTCTGAAATAATTTCTTGATATTGGGTTTATTCGATCGTAGCCTGAGTTGCTGCCAAATCCAGCCGTCTTGGACGCGCAACTTCGATTTTTAGGGTGGGCGACGGGCCGCGCACCCCAGTCTGTAAGATTAAACTACTGCTGGTTGCAGCAGTTTGATGTTGGAATAGTTAAATTCGGTTGTTGTCAGTTGACCTTTTTCTTTCGATCGCACTACTTGCTTCGTCATGACATAATAGTCGCCTATTTTGTCAAAGGTATCTTCAAATTCTAGTTCTCTGATGATTTCGTTGGTTTCGGGGTTGCGGAAAACCGCATCGTAGTGGCTAGCCAAAGAACCTTCGGGAGTCTCCAAGCTTTTGTGCGTGTCAATGACGAAAGCCATGCGACCCATCACCCGGCTGACTTGACAAATTGACAGACCTCGGATTTTATAATTCGAGCCCATTGAGTCGCCTTTCACTAGAATATCCACCGCCTCGCTGCTGTCCTTCTCGCCGAGGGTGAAGCTATTTTTGCCGTGAGATTGTTCAAATGATGAGCGCTTGCGGTGGGTAACAATGTCCCGCATTTGGGTGTAAACGCTCTGCTTCACTTCCTCGTCTGCAATACCGCTGACTTCCACGCTCATGTCTGGTTTGATGGAAACATGGCCCGTATATACTTCGTCGCCTTGTTTGAGTTCAATATCGGCACTGTAGCCGGGAAAGTTCGCATCCCAGGTGTAGCGGTGTTCGTAAGCAGCGCGAAACAAATCGCGAGCGTTGGCTTGCTCTGACATAAATTCCTCTTTGTGTTGACACCCATCTAGTTTAGCTTAAGGGCCGGCTGGCCCCACATTCAGCGCATAGGCGGTTTCCCGACTCTCGCACTAGCACTTCTTCAGGTTGCTGCTGCGATCTTGATTTGAGCGCAACAAAAATTTACTTTTTTTGTCGGTTGCTACGATCGAAAATAAACTTAAAACATAGCTGGTTGTTGAGTTCGCGATCGATCGCGCTACACCAGTCTTAGTTATAGATCATCTTGAAAAAAAATGTCTTTTTTTGAGAAAATTTGCGCCTGTGGAAACTATTAGATTACCCATTAATAAAATGTTAGAAACAGTCTACAAATACTTAAAAAAGTTGCAAGAACAAGCTAGCGAATTGCCACTCCCACAACAGGCTATTTTTACAAAAACTGTAGAAAAGTTATCAAATTCTTTGCAGGAAGTGGCAGCCAGCATCCAGTTAGAAAACGCGAGCGATAACGAGGCTAAGCTGGTTGAACTAGAAAAAAACAATCGCCTCTTGGAACGCACAGTCGCGCAGCAAGCAACGCAAATTAGACAGCTAAAGGAGCAGTTAGATAAAGAAATTAGCCAGCACCGCAGGGACAATCAAGCATTAACTAAAAGCGAAGCCAAGGTGCAAGCTATCCTGCGGAATTCTCCCGATATAATTAGTATTATCGGCTCCGACGGGGGAGTCCGATACCACAGCGGAGCTCTGCAGCGGGTTTTGGGTTACAACTCAGAAGAAAAAATTGGTAAGTTTCACGGCGAGTTAATCCATCCAGACGATTTGCTGGCTTGGCAGACCTATTTTGGCAAATTGCTACAAGAGCCGGGAATTGCCGGGCCGATCGAATATCGGAAACGCCACGCTGACGGTTCTTGGATCTGGGTGGAGGCGATAGGTAATAGTTTGGTTCACGATTCTAGCGTGCAGGGAATTATAATTAACTCGCGGGAAATCCGAGAACGCAAGCAAGCAGAAATCGCACTCCGAGAGTCGGAATCGCACTACTTAGTTATGTCAAAAAGCACTTCGGATTTTGCCTATTCTTTTAAGGGACTCCCAGACGGCAAGTTTGTGGGCGAGTGGGCTACAGAAGCTTTTGAGCGCTTCACGGGCGTGCTTCCTGAAGAATTAGAATCGTTTGGTTGGTGGAATTCCCAACTCGTTCATCCCGATGACAAGGAAAGGTTAATTAAACAGTTAGAAGGTTGTAGTTTCAGCCGCACGGGAGCAAACGAGTACCGAATTGTTAATAAAAAAGGCGAGGTGCACTGGGTGTACGATTGCTGGCAAGCGGTTTGGGACAAAGCTGAAGGGCGGGTTGTTCGTTTGTGGGGCGCTTGTCAGGAAATTACCGATCGCAAGCAAGTAGAATTAAAACTACAACTCGCGAACGAATTAATGATAGCGCAGGTGGCATCAGCACCGCTAGCGATTAATTGTACCGGCAATGATGGCCGTACTATTATCTGGAACCGTGCCGCCGAAAAACTTTTTGGCTGGACTGCAGCGGAGGCTTTGGGGCAACCTTTACCGAATATTCTTCAAGGACAAAAGCAGAATTTTTCCGCGCTACTGACATCGGCGCGTAATGGCTTACTGCACAAAGGTTTGGAAGTGTGTTTGTTGAAAAAGGACGGTAGTTCGATCGATGTTTGGCTTTGGGCGGCACCGGTGCGAGGTGCTGGCGGCGAAACCATTGGCATTATCAACATATTTTCTGACTTTTCAGAACGCAACCACATAAAGGAGGAACGCCAAAAACTAGCAGCGATCAAAAATATGAAAGAACCTTTTTGGGCGCGCTATGTCAGCCCTCCCGAAACTACAAAGAAAAAGGGCGATTCTTAGTTCCATCAAGCAGAGTTTAAAGATATCAAAGGTGCGAAATTACAATCTTCGCATAGCAATATCATTGGGATAAAATAATGCTTACAAGTTTGTAGTGAGGACTTTAGTCCTCTGAGCTTTATGAGGACTAAAATCTTCACTACAAACCTATTTTATGGATTAATTCGATCGCACATAATATGATAAATACATCTGGATGTTATGTTTAGTAGCTGCTGCTATCCTATTTTTTATAAAACCCTAATGACCTACAAATAATTGAGTCGCCAGCAACCGATTTTATTTAAGGAATCTATAGATGCAAATGTCAATTTTTTGAGACAGAATACTTGTCGGCACGGTAAATAGTCTACTTTTTTAATGTGCGGTCGAATTTTTACTGGTGTTGAGATTCCTCCTTGTTTCTGAAAGCGGCTAACTCTGACGGAGTCTGGGAAACTTCACTTAACTGAATGTAATCTAAGATATTTGAAATTACCTTAGAAAGGTGGATCGCCGAACGGTGAGCTTCTTGGATAAAATCTCTCTCCTCTATCGGATCTTCAGCTTGATCGTCTAGGGTTAGTTGAAGATAGCCGATGATGTGATTTAGGGGAGTTCGCAGCTCGTGGGAGGCGCTAAACAAAAATTGCTTTTTGAGCTGGGATATTCCTTGTGCTCGCTGGTTGCTCTCTTGGTAGAGGGTGGCGAGGGCGATCGCGCTTCCGACTTGATCGGCAAGTTCTTGCACGAATTCGATCTGGCCACTCGTCCAAGGTCGATCGGCCTTACCACCCTTCTTCGACGATCCGCCCTCGCACCGGTGCAAGCTAATTATGCCATTAGGTTGCTCTTGATAAGCCGTAACTACCACTAGCAACGACTGTCTCTGAAAAATATCGTCGGCTTTAAAGGACTCTATTACCACCGGTTCGAGGGTGGCTAGAGCTTGAATGAAATGAGGTGCTGACGTCAGCGAGATTTCCATTCCCAGCATGGGTAGAAATGGTTCTTGACAGTATTCAGCAGCTACTTTGACTTGCAGGCTAGAATTTGGATAGGGACACATGATGCAACGGCTGACGCCTAGTGTTTGTCCCAGACTGTTAACTGTTTGCTGCCAAATAGTATCGAGATCCAAGCTTCGACGAATCTTTCTGCCAATTTGGAGTAAAAGTTTTTGCGATTGAGCTGATATTTGCTGATTCATAGCAACCCTTTTTGTACCAGACTAGCAACCAGTTTACCACTGCACCAATAGAGCAGGAATTTACTGAATTTGCCCGACTCCGGCTGTCCTACTTGGGACTTACGTTTACACTCAAATTTTGACACAGGCAGTTAAAGATTACTACCTAGTCTCAGTTGCTTTACAGGGTCTTTATGATTCTCACATACAATTTGGAGTGCCAAGTTTTCTCGATGGTCGTTTGCATTAGAGGATTGGCAACCTTAATCAGTCCTATAGGTTGACATTAAGTTTTTGTAAGGTGGGCTATTTGAGGGGTATATTCGGGTGTGTAAATCCTCATGGAGACTGACACACAGGAGCTTTGAGTCGTACCCATCGGATTCGGGTGATGCAAATTCTGGGTGAGACCCCTCATCGACGGGGGCGATCGATCTGAGTCCAAAACACCAAATGATATCAATTCCGGTTGCACTCGTTATGATGTTAACTGTTAACTGTGAATTTACTATTCCGATGAAAAGAGGATTTGATATGAGGGAGTTTGACTGCGGACAAAGTAAAAATTAATACTGCTGTTGGCAATATAGTTTGTGTGCGATAAAATCACCCAATATCGATAAATTTGATTGACGAAACGGAAGTAATATTAATTCCGGTTGCACTCATACATGATGTTCACTGTTCACTGTTCACTGTTCACAGTGAATTTACTATTCCGATGAAGAGATGATTTGATATAAGCCATGCACGAATAGCTATATTTTGCTTGTTGCCTATTCCTGATTCCTGATTTTTAATTCCCTCAAGATCCATCCTTGAAATTTGTTAAATAGCAGTAAGGTTGGTATTGCTTACACTACAGATAAAGGTTTTGTGTCCAAGACTATAAATCCTTCTTGCTTATTCCTGATTCTTCCTATCGATTACCTCAGTTAAATCTTGTATACTTCGAGTACGCTGAACTTCCTTCTTCAATGTGCCGATTGCCCCTTGTTAATTTTTAAAGAGTGGTTCTTGATAAAGCGGCACAGTAAAAGTAACAGTCGAACCTAGTCCTTCCCCCATACTGTAAAAATTTACTGTACCCCCCATTGCTTCTATTAGTCTTTGAGAAATAGCCAATCCTAAACCCGTGCCGCCGTATTGCCTGGTGCGATCGCCGTCCACTTGAAAAAACGACTCAAATAATTTATCTTGTTTGTCGAGAGAAACCCCAATTCCAGTATCAGCAACTCGGATTTTCACCATTCCGGGAAACTGCTGGTTGTAAAAAGTTACCTTTTTTTTGATAACTTCGACACTGATGCGAATTCCTCCTTCTCGGGTAAATTTAATTGCGTTGCCGCTGAGGTTCAATATTACCTGAAGCAGGCGTTGGTAGTTGCCGTATACCACAATTTCGTCCTCAGCAGCGGGTATTTGAATTTGAAATTGCAATCGCTTTTGCTGCACTTGAACTTGTGTAAAATTCTCAACTTGCTGCAACAGTTCGCCGAGTTTGACGGGAGCGAAGTCTAACTCCATTTTGCCGGCTTCGATTTTAGCGATATCCAAAATATCGTTAATCACATTGAATAAGTGTAAGGCCGATCGATAAGCTTCTTCGATAAATTGGTGCGCTTCTTCGGGGTCATCGGCCATGCCGTCTAGAAGCAGTTTCAGGAAGCCGAGGATGCCGTTGAGGGGGGTGCGGAGTTCGTGGGAAGTATTGGCAAGAAATTGACTTTTAAGTTGAGAAAGAGCGACGGCTTCGGCGCGGGCTTGTTCTAATTCTTGGTAAAGTGTAGCGTGGGCGATCGCGCTGCCGACTTGAGCGACTAACTCGCGGGCGAATTCGAGCTCGATTGGACTCCAGGAAGGGGAACTGCCGCAGCGGTGCAAACATATCAGGGCATTGGGTTGTTCTTCATAGGAAGTAGCTGCTACGAGCGCGGAATGGCGATCGAACGGATCGGCGACGGGGGAGGCGTAATCGACTGCTACGGGTTTTAAAGTGGCTAAAGTTTGAATCCACCCAGGCTGTTCGGCGGCGCGGAGTTCTAATCCGAGCATCGAAGAGTAAGGTTCTTGCCGGTACTCAGCTACTACTTTAAAAGTTTTCGATTGGAGACTGTCGATTTGATTTCTCGAAAGCGGGGGCGAGCAATCGCTGGCAATTAATTCTTGTAATTCGGGGGGAAAGACTGGAAAATTGTGTTGATTTTCTGAGGCTATGTATGGCGAAAATTCGATTATTTCACTTTCTTTGTGGGAGGAGCAGATGATGCAGCGACTTGCATTTAAAATTTGACCAAAACTGTTAGCTATTTGCTGCAAAATTGTCTCTAAATCGAGGGTTTTATGCAGATTTTTAGCGATTTCGGAGATAATTTTGCGGTCGATTTCCGAGTAGGAAGGGAGGCTGATACCGATGCGATTCGCTGAATACAGCATTTGTTCGCGATCGTCCGGGGTAGATGGCAATGCTGGATCGGGGATGAATTCTGGGGCATCTGCCGACAATTCTGCGGGTTTGTCAGACAGCAGCCTTCCCATAACTAAGACTTTTGCAGCTTTGCCGTTTGAGTCGATCGCCGGAGTGACTGTCAAATCGAACAGAAAATATTGTCCGGCGTGACAAAATGGATAGCTGAACCGTTGCGGTACAAGGGTTTCGATCGCCCGCTGCAGCAGATCGAGATAAGGTGCGGGGGTGATTGGTTGCAGGGTTTCGCTGAGGGGGCGATCGACAATTTGTTCTGCACTGAGGTTGTACTGTTCGGCTTTTTGCCAGTAAAAAGATAGATATCGACCCGTTGCGTCTTGGGTAAATACTAATTCTGCCCCTAACTCTTCAAAAAAGGCTGTAGAGGCGAGGCTCGATCGCCGGAAATCCGTGTTAGAGTCCATCAGATTAGGGATAAAAGTAATTCGGATTTTTGAGTATTGAGTTTTTATAGCAAGAAGCAGAAGGCAGAAGGCAGACTTCTGTTGCAATCGATCGCATGGGGAAAGTGCAATGCGAGAATGTCCTAACCGTCAGGGCGGTGGCGATCGTTTAAAACTCAAGACTTAAAATTGTTTTGGGCTTCGATCGTTAAGTTGTGAGTTATGGAAGAAGAAAGAAGGAAGTTCGGCAACGGATTGTGTAACGGATGTCAGGGATTTCAGTCCGATGGAAGTCGGAAGATGGAAGATGAATTCGCTTGTTTTGGATTTAACGGATGTAACGGATAGGAAGAATGAAAAAGCAATCTTCCTATCGTGTTTTAGTAATGGCAAAACCTCCTATTTTTCGGGCGCGTTTGCTATATCGAGCCAATACAAAAATGTTGGTTTTTAAATTAATGATTCATAGCTGGCAACTCACAATTTACAAATATTTTAGGCTGATTCCATTGCGTTTTGAGTTATATCGTGTCCTGTCGATTGATCGAGCTAAAATTGGTTCATAGTGCGGACGACCGTCCGTTTTCTGGTTACGGACTCCCAGACGTACTACGAACCATTTTTGTTGCGATCGTAGACCTGACATGATATTATTAATGAGTTTACCAATAATATTTTTTTATTCATAACTCAACTCAAAACTCAAAATTATTTGCGATCGGCAGTTTTGGGTAATTCAACTATAAAAATTAAGATTTAGGAATTAGTAGCGCGCACGGATTAACGAGATAGTTGGAAAATTACGCCAAAATTTGAGGGTGCGAACAAATCAAGCCGGGGAATCGATCGCGCATTTTTTGCTTCATAAAAAAGAAAAGTTCCGAGGTTGTGAGTTTGCCGGCGCGAGTTCGGAAAAACCTCTAGCTTTCGCGGCAAAATCTGCCGGTTCTCGGAGCCTTATTTTGGGCGGGCGAGATCTAATTTCACAGCCAGCAGATTTGCGGGCGCTGTCTCGGGCGAGAGAAACTCAGTCGTTCCACTCACCGCGGGGCGGGATTGGGGGGTTGCGGCGCAAGCTCATAGCGCGATCGTCTTCGCGGCGTTCGCCTCTGAGCCACTGCTTGATTGCTGTTTCAATTACTTTGTTGGGGTCATTGGTCAAGTGCTTAATTTGGTCTAGCAGTTCAGGATCGATATGGATGGACAGTTCCACTTTTTCTGATGAACTGTGGGAGGATATACTTGACTCGCTCATAGTTAAAAAATCCTAGTTTTAATTCTTAAGTTTCAATTCCTTCTAGGAATTTACGCTTTTTTGTTGTGAAGGAAGTGTTTTGAAGGAAGTGATGCGTTACTCCTAGTAGAGATTCGCAGCGGATCAAAACCTGTGTTTTGTACACCCTGACCGTCCCGCTTCCATAATTTGACCAAATTATCTGGTTGTTGTCAACCGCCAGCTTGTTCTCACCAATATTTTTGAGGTGGCGAAGGCCCGGGAGTAGAGCAACCTGACTGGATTGGAGGTTTGAGAGGGGATGTTGGCGATCGGCTTTTCCCCAACCGTTCAACAGCTTTCTGTACAATACAACAAAAGTCAATATTTTGCCGATAGGTTTTATGACTAACGTTCCTGTATCTCGCATTCGTAATTTTTCGATTATTGCTCACATCGACCACGGAAAATCCACTTTGGCCGATCGCCTGTTGCAGCAAACTGGGACTGTGCAGGCACGGCAGATGAAAGAGCAGTTTTTAGACAATATGGATCTCGAACGCGAACGCGGCATTACGATCAAGCTGCAAGCGGCTCGGATGAATTATACTGCCAAGGACGGTCAGGAGTACGTGCTCAATCTGATCGACACTCCCGGACACGTAGACTTCTCCTATGAGGTTTCGCGATCGCTGGCTGCTTGCGAAGGGGCGCTGCTGGTGGTTGACGCATCTCAAGGCGTAGAAGCACAAACCTTGGCAAATGTCTATCTTGCCTTGGGAAATAATTTGGAAATTATTCCGGTTTTAAATAAAATTGACCTGCCGGGGGCGGAACCGGAACGGGTGAAAGGGGAAATTGAAGAAATTATCGGTCTGGACTGTAGCGGGGCGATTGAGGCTTCTGCTAAGGAAGGAATTGGTATTGATGAGATTTTAGAGGCGATCGTCGAAAAAGTGCCGCCGCCGCAGGATACTGTTGATAAACCGCTGAGGGCGCTAATTTTTGACAGTTATTACGATGCTTATCGCGGGGTAATTGTGTATTTCCGGGTGATGGACGGAAGTGTTAAAAAGGGCGATCGGGTTTTGTTGATGGTTTCGGGTAAGGAATATGTCATCGATGAATTAGGAATCCTTTCACCGACTCAAGTTCAAGTAGACGAACTGCACGCGGGGGAAGTTGGTTATCTGGGCGCGGCAATTAAGGCCGTAGCTGATGCTCGCGTCGGCGATACGATTACTTTGGTCAAAAAGCCTGCACCGGAGCCTTGGCCGGGTTATACGGAGGCTAAGCCGATGGTTTTTTGCGGCTTGTTCCCGATCGATGCCGACCAATTTCCCGACTTGCGGGAAGCTTTAGAAAAACTCGAACTCAACGATGCGGCACTTTCTTACGAACCGGAAACTTCAAGCGCGATGGGATTTGGTTTTCGCTGCGGTTTCTTGGGCTTGCTGCACATGGAAATTGTGCAGGAAAGACTTGAGAGAGAATACAATTTGGATTTGATTGTTACGGCTCCTTCTGTGGTTTATCAAGTCACAACAATTAAGGGAGAAGTGTTAACAATTGACAATCCGAGTCACTTGCCAGATCCTCAGTATCGGGAGAAGATTGAGGAACCTTATGTGCGGGTAGAAATGCTGTCGCCGGAAACTTATGTGGGGACGCTGATGGAGTTGTCTCAAAATCGGCGGGGCATTTTTATGGATATGAAGTATCTGAGTCAGGGGCGGACTACGCTGGTTTATGAGTTGCCTTTGGCGGAGGTGGTGACGGACTTTTTCGATCAGATGAAATCGCGATCGCGCGGTTATGCGAGTATGGAGTATCACATCATCGGTTATCGCGAAAATCCGTTGGTGAAGTTGGACATTTTAATTAATGGCGATCCGGTTGATGCTTTGGCGATGATTGTGCACCGGGATAAGGCTTATAATGTGGGCCGCGGTTTGACGGAAAAACTCAAGGAGTTGATTCCGCGCCATCAGTTTAAGGTGCCCATTCAAGCGACAATTGGGGCTAAAGTGATTGCGAGCGAACACATTCCAGCTTTGCGGAAAGATGTGTTGGCGAAGTGTTATGGCGGTGATATTTCGCGGAAGAAGAAGTTGCTACAAAAGCAGGCGAAGGGTAAGAAGCGGATGAAGTCTGTTGGTACTGTGGATGTGCCGCAGGAGGCTTTTATGGCTGTGCTGAAGCTCGATCGCGATTCGTAGTTTGTGTGGCCTTTTGTTAGGAACAGGCCGTGGGGCCTGTTCCCAACAAAGAGTCTGTTTTCTTGTGGGACGGGCATCTTGCCCGTCCCTAAAAGGCTTAAATTAAAATGGTGTAAAATGTCGGGTATAATTATCGCAATGTTATATAATCATGTTAAATCTAAAGCTTCCCGAACAAAGGCGAAAACTTTACATTGAAATTGCACTGCGTAGATGTCGTCCCGGTAGCGGCAGCAGTCGAGAGTTTCTGAAGAAAAGAACCTGGAATCATCCCGTGACAAACATTAAAACGATTATTCAAAACACCCTTTTTGTAGTAGTAGGAGGGATTGCTACTCGCCTTTATATGCCTGAACGAATGACCGATGATGTGGATATTTTAGTATTAACTGAGGATGCTGCTAATCTTTATCGAGAATTAGAACAAGCTGGTAGCAGGAGAACGGGAGAACTTAGCATTGGAGGCAGCACTTGGAAATTGCCTGATGGTACTTATTTGGATGTAATTGAATCCAGGGATTCTTGGGTACGAGAGGCAATTAGAAATCCAAATAATGCCCCGGATGGGTTGCCAATTATCGGATTGCCTTATTTGGTTTTGATGAAACTAAAAGCTAGTCGCGGTATAGATATAGGGGATTTAACGCGGATGTTGGGAGGGGCTGATGAAACTGCTTTGCGGTTGGTAAGAATGGCTGTACAAGATTTCCTTCCTGATGCTGTGGAAGATTTAGAAAGTTTAATTGTTTTGGGAAAGTTAGAAATGGGTGAGTAATTAAGGAAAAATGGAAAAATGACCCTTACTTTTAATCCCGATAAATACAAAGAGTTATTGTCTCAGTATCAGCCAAAAATAATTAGAAACGAAGCGGATAATGAAAATGCTCTCGCTATTGTGGAAGAGTTGATGCACCAGCGCGATCGCACTCCTGAAGAAAACGAGTTATATGAATTGCTGATTGCATTGATTGAAAAATTTGAGCAAGAATACTATGCACCAGCAGCCACAGCCACGCCTCATTCAATACTGGTGTTTTTGATGGAACAAAGAGAGTTACAACCTGCGGATTTGGTGGAAGTTATGGGATCTGAAACAAGAGTGTCTGAAGTCGTTAATGGCGATCGAGATATTGGCAAAGAGCTGGCCTTGATTCTGGGAAGTTTTTTTCATGTAGAGCCGAGTTTGTTTTGTAATTAACGAAATTGAAATCATTTCGATTTAATTGAAAATTGTATGTGATGAAGTTCTGTAGGGGCGGGTTTACCAACAATATATAACAAGTACCAACAATCTTAATAAACCCGCCTCCACCCAACAGTAAATGGCAATCTACTGTACTTGCGCCACACGCTTTATTTGATTGGTTTAATTTCGGCTATTGGCCGATCGTCTTGCAAGAGTACCAAGATATTCCCATTTTGGATGAGTTTAATAAAGCTCGACAGATCCCTCTGAATTTCATCAATATTAATGTCGATCGCAGTTGCGCCGGAAATAACTGACTCAGCATGGGAAGATAAAGGAGGGGATTCATTGGCAACTATTTCGCGCAGCAAATGCGTACATAAATCCCGATTTTGAGAATGCTTAGAATGTAACATCTGGCTATATAAATTCCGGGCTAAATCCTGATTGAGAATTCCATAAAGTAGTATCATTGTCCATTCTTTAGCATTCACAATCATTCTGTCTATGCTATCAATAAACGCTTGCAACTGGTCTTTTAGCTCAAAAGACTCCAGAAAATGAATGAGACCATACATGACTTCATGTTGTTCGCATCTGTCATCGAAAACTAGATAAAGTGCTGGCAAATATTCGCTATTAGGATGTAGGGCAAGTTCGGCTAAAGTGTATTCAAAACTCATTACTTCCTCATCAGATAGCATGAATTTATTAGCATTTAATTTTTCTATTAATTGAGTAATGTTCATCTTATCTCTCCCACTTTATCAAAAGTACCCAACCAGGCCAGCTTGTTTTGTTTGATGATTTGTTGTAAATTCCGCCTAATCTGTGGTGAATACAGCCTATCTTGGCGATAAATCGATCGCACATCCCACACCGCACTAGCTAGAGCTTGCCGGGGTGATAGACTAAAGTCTGGTCTTTGTCCATAGGATTGTGTGCGCCGATGACGACCACCCGTTCCTGGATATGGCTGTTCCATCAAGATAGCAATACCCTTGTTTCTAGTGTAACCAGAGATTCCTATTTGTTTCATATAAGCATCGGACGGAATATGGTGGGGTGTAAGGTTGTCTCCTGTGCGGCGGATTTTGTTCAAGTCGCCAAATTGTCCGACTGTGCTTTCACCTGGAAGTAATCTAGGTATGTTATTTGTCACTTGTATTTTTGAGGAGGCTTTTTTTTTTAGTAAAAAATAGTTGGCTATTTTAAGTAAATCATGGAAGATTACTTTTGGTGAATGGAAAGGGCGATCGCGTTATCATTAATAAAATTAATTTGGCTTTTTATTGTGTCCCAACTTTTCCACTTCCAATTTTTGTTTTCATGAAATTAGCAAATTCTTGAGCAGTTGAGCGGTTGAGAAACGAAGCAACTAAAATTGAAGTTGTACCTTGATAGTTTCTATACACAGGTATAGCATCTCTGCAATAATTAGCACGAATTATTGCTAAATTCCTCTCGCTGTAATTGATATATACAGGATACCAATTAGTGACGTAGCCAGGGTCGCTATCACCACATGAACTCATGGGAAAGTTGTATAAACGAGTAGAATTTGATGTATTTGTATCCGGCAAGTTTGTCTCTTGAGATGTGGCTCTATTGTCATTGTATAATGAATTTTTTGGAGGATCTAGTTTCTGGTTTTTTTCTGGTTTGAGCCGATTGTCTGGTGGTCGATAATTCATCATAAATGCTATACCGATCGAAATTAGTATGAGTATGAGTGAAATGACTGCACAACCCCCATTAGACTGATTCTCTGGGGGAGTTTGGGATGTAGTTAGTGGTGTAGTTGGCGGTGTAGTTGGTGGTGGAGTTTGCAATGATGCTTGGGAACTGGTTTGTGCTGAAGGTAGCGGTACAGGTCGGGAGGGAACTGATCCAGATGAGCCCGAAGAAGACCCAGTTGGTGGTGCTATTGATGTCGGTGTTGGGGAGGGAGAAGATGCCGATGGCGGTACAGGTCTGGAGGGAACTGACCCAGATGAGCCCGAAGAAGACCCAGTTGGTGGTGCTATTGATGTCGGTGTTGGGGAGGGAGAAGATGCAGATGGCGGTACAGGTCTGGGTGGAATTGACCCAGATGAGCCCGAAGAAGACCCAGTTGGTGTTGCTATCGGTGTCGGTGTTAGCGAGGGAGAGGATGCCGATGGCGGTACAGGTCTGGGTGGAATTGACCCAGATGAGGCAGAAAAAGACCCAGTTGATATTGTTGGAGTGGGGCTGACTGGTGTTTGAGGGGGTGGAACCAGCAATTTGTCAGCCTCAGCCTTGCTAATGATTCTTACTTGATAAGGGTCTTCCCAAATGATTTGAGGAACTTTGTAGTCTTGTCTAAATCTTTTTTGGTAAATAGCAAGTAGTCCCGTAATTTCAACATATTGTCCTGTCAGGCTTTCTAGTTTTGTCGAATCCCATCCTTTGACCTTTCTAATTTTTGCTAATCCTTGAGAAAAAACTACAATGGTAAATGGCTTATACGAGCCTTGTGAAGAACGAAAGTCTCCAAAATTTATAAAAGTAATAGAGCCAAAGTCATCAGTCCCAACCCTTACGACCCTACCCACTATCGTTATGGTTTCTCCCTCTTGGCTAACCAGTTTTAGGATATCCTTGGCAGCAAATACTTTAAAGGGCGTTTGTATGATTGCTGGGCTGCTCGTAGAACCTGTAATATTAGCTGAAGACGCAGGATTCCGCTGCTGTGGCAGAGTAATACTGGGGTTTAAAAAATCCTCAAGAGTAGGAATATCCTCAACAGCGCAATGGCATAAATTCTTAAGGCCGCTAACCAGTGAGTCAATTTGAGATATATTTTTTAAATCGGAAAATAGTGATGAATTATTAGAGTCTTGATAATCCTTGCGGCTAAAGATTAGATTTGTACCTGTATGATACTTTTGCCAGAGTTGAGAATCTGATGCTAAAGCTTGAAGACTCACATACAAAATAATCAGGGAAAAGCGATCGACTTGAGCATTAAAAAAAGAGCCAGTTCGACTAGGATGTTGAAAATTGATATGCCCTATCTCATTACTATTTTTATAGGGCATCGTTGGTACATACATCCCGTCATAATCAATTAAAATAGGATGACCATTACTGCCAACCAGTATGTTTCCATGTTGAAGATCGCCATGACCCATATTTAGTTCATGGAGTCGCTGGCTAATTAACTTAAATTTCTCGGCAAGATTGCGAAGGTGTTGCGGGTTATTGAGGTTATCTTCGATGTATTCATTTAAGGAATCCCCGTCAACCCAAGCCATTTTTACAATGGGATACCAAGTTCCCCGAACACGAATACTCTCTGGTTCATATTGGAACTTAACAAAAAAATTATCAGTTTGTTTTTGGAGAAAATCGCTGATATGCTGATATCGTTCCTGAAGGTCTGGCGCTTCTTTATGAAAGCAGCGAATAGCCCATTTATTGCTATGACCAGTTGTTTGTGTCGCACAAGCTGTCAGAGCAAAGCCACCAGAAACTAAACGAGGAAGCCCCAGTGGTGTTTGCTCAATATTCGCACTTTGAAGTTCAGGACTTTTAAAAGCTACTTTGGGGTTTTGAAGAACCTCATTGTAGTCTGTCATTGAGGGGTATGGCATCGATCAGCACCAAAGTTACATCATCATTTCGGATCTCTTTGCGCTCGCGTAGAGTCGCGATAAAGTCTGTAAAATAGATAGCATCAGGAATATGAAATAGTTGTTCCCATGCAGCAAAATCATTACCTAACTCTTTTACTAGCCAGCAAGCTAAAGCATCTGTACAAAGAACTATCTGAAAGGCATCTTTTAGGTGAACTTCTTTTCTAATTATTTTTTGATTGAGAGTTTGCCAGGTTCTAGGTAGGTGACAGATAGATGTAGGGAAAGCACCAAAATCTTCGGGGGATAGTTCTGGCAGCATCCCTACCTCTTCATTCTCTCCATTGCGCCAGAAAATACAGCTATCTCCGACGGCTAAAGCTTGTATTTTCTCTGGACTGAAAAACTCAACAGCAGCAAAAGTTACATGACTTCCCCGCTCTAGCTTTTCATACATGAACCAATGCTGTGTATCGGGCATTTGTAATATTTGCTGGCTACTTTTCTGCACAAATTCTTGATGTGGAGACTCTAAACCAGAGGCAGTGAGGAGTTCATCACCTTTTTCGACATAGCTATTCACTAGAAGATCCGCCCAGATACCGCTGAATAGGCTCTCGGTTGCACCGTCGGCGACTGCTACGCGGAGAGCCGAAGCTGTACAAGAACTCAAAGCACTTTTATCTTCACATTCGGCTTTGCTCAATCCCTGCTTTTGAATTTGAAATCTGCGAACTCTGAAGACGCGATCGCCTAACTTTCTAAATTCTTCCTCTGTTGATGTTTCCTCTTTCGCTACGGTGTCTTGAATCTCTCCGGGTGAGTAGTTTTCTACAGGAAAGTTAGGCTCAGGAGTGGTATCATCTCTAACGGAAGATGCCGAGTGATCTGATGCAGGGCGAACGCATCTAAATCTCATGTTAGCAGAATATGGTATATTGGAGCATAATTATTGAGTACCTACCAAACATTTAATCAGAGTTCGTTCTTATGAAACTCAAACCTAAAATTACCATTGCCGACCATTTTTCCGAATTAGAAGATCCGAGGATTGAGCGGACGAGACACCATGAATTAATTGATATTATTACTATCTCAATTTGTGCAGTAATTTGTGGTGCTGATACATGGGTAGACATCGAAAGTTACGGGCGCTCTAAATACGAATGGTTAAATAAATTTTTAGAATTACCGAATGGCATACCTTCACACGACACAATTGCGAGAGTATTTTCTCGCCTTAAGCCGGAGCAGTTTCAGAAATGTTTTTTGAGTTGGATTCAATCTATTAGCTGCTTTAATCCAGGAGAAGTAATCGCAATTGATGGGAAAACTCTTCGCCATTCTTACGATCGGGGAGGAGATAAAAAAGCGATTCATATGGTCAGTGCTTGGGCGACAAGTCAAAGATTAGTTTTAGGGCAAGTTAAAGTGGATAAAAAATCCAATGAAATCACAGCT
>NZ_JAUBTX010000039.1:0-62512 GCF_036705185.1 Microcoleus sp. B4-D4
AGTGGTCAAGATAGTGCAATTGTATCACTGATTCGCTATCGCTCAACTTGTTTCTGGTTCGTTTTCATCCCGTCACCTGAGTACAGGTAGGGTGCGGGACTTCCCACTCACATTCAGTTAAATTATTTAATTTTTAATCTAAAGTCTTAAATCTCAGACGGTATTAATCCGGCATTCTTGCCAGTGTCTGTTCCCAATGCACAAATATGGGCAGAAGTCAAACGCTTGTGGGTGACGGGAAATTAGTATTGGGCCGGGAAAACTCCTCCCGGCGCGCGGGAGTTGCTGTGCCGTTGGTTTTGGGTGAGGCAGGGTCTACTTGGTAAACTTGGATGCGATCGCGCCCAAGTCGTTTAGCTTCATATAGCGCTCGATCGGCTGCGGCAATCAGAATCGAGGCCCCCGATTCAAAGGCAGGAACCATACTCGCTACACCCAGACTGACGGTGACGTATTGGCTCACCTGAGAACCAGCATGAGGAAGCTGCAAAGCTGCGATTGTGAGCTGTATGTGTTCCGCTACTCGCACGGCTCCTTGAATCTCGGTATTTGGCAAAATTACGGCAAATTCTTCGCCTCCGTAGCGAGCTACTAAATCGGCGGGACGATCGACTGAACGGCCGATCGCGCTGGCGACTTGCCGCAAACATTCGTCTCCCCCTGGATGTCCGTAGGTATCGTTGTAACTTTTAAAAGAATCAATATCGCACAGAATCAGCGACAGAGGCGTTTGTTCCCTGGCTTGTCTGCGCCACTCAATGTCTAAATACTGATCGAACCGGCGGCGGTTTGCTAGCTGAGTGAGTGCGTCCAAAGTAGCCAAACGCTCTAACTTGAGGTTGGCTGCTTGCAATTGCTGGTAGAGTTCTGCTTGCTTGATCGCGATCGCCAACTGGGCGGCCAGATTCGACAGCAACTCCACCTCTAACTGCATCCACTGTCGGGGACGAGACTGGTGCGCCATCAGCAGCCCCCACAACTCCTCTCCTTGTACTAGCGGCACTACCAAATAAGCTTTCACGGCGAATTGTGCGAGCCAGTCAATTTGATATGGCGGCAAATCGGCCGCCGAGACATCGGCCACGGGTCGGATTGCTCGATGTTGGTACGCTTCGATATAGAACTCGTCAAAAGAGAAATTGTCTAGGGTTTCCCCCAGCATCGGCTTGCAGTTGGGAGCTACAGATTCTACTGTTACTGACCCCGTGGGTGCAGCGCAGAGATTGCCACTACAGGGGTGGAAGCGGACGATCATCACTCGATCGGCTTGAAGGAACTGGCGTACTTCGTTGACAGTCGTGCTGAGCACTTCGCCCAAATCCAGAGACTGGCGGATGTGCTGAGTAATTGTCGCCATCAGCAGTTCCCGTTCGTTTTGCTGCCGCAGCGCTTCTTCTGCCCGCTTGTACTCGGTAATATCTTGAGCGGTGCCGAAAATTTGTTCGGGTTCACCTGATGCTGTGCGGGCGAACACTTGATCGCGACAGCGGAACCAGCGCCATTCGCCCGATCGATGTTTCAGTCGGTACTCCAACTCAACAATGCTGCCGTCTTGAGCCTGGGGAAATTTTTGCAGGTGGGCCGCAACCTTCTCCAAATCTTCGGGGTACACCAAACTGGAAAACAAAGCCGTTTCCATCTGTAAAATTTCTTGGGGATGGTAGCCGAGCAATTTAAAAGCCTGACCGTTAACGTAGACGTTGCGCTGTTCGGTCAAATCGTAGATGTAGAGCAAATAAGGTGCCGCGTCTGCAATCTGCTGGATGAAATGTTGGCTCTCGCGCAATTCTTCCTCGATCCGCTGGCGCACTTGCACTTCTTCCAAAGCTTGATCCCGCATGGTGCGGTAAGCTTGGATGCGGTGAGTGAGGTCGGTCACGTCTTGAATCACCAACAGGGCGTAAAACGATTGGCCGTTCGATCCCAAAAAGTCGTAAGGCCAAATTGAACTCCCACTCTTTGAGGGCGCTGGAGAACCAACTGCTTCTGCTGGTGGTGCGATACCTTCTGGTTCCAACTCCACAGTCGATCGAACCAAGCCGATGACATCCAGTTCGGCAACGCCCGGTGGGAGTGCAGGGACAGCCGTCACAGTAGTTTGCTGGATGCGCTGCTGGCCGTCTTGCCAAGTTGCTGGAATCAGGTGCTTGTGAATTTGAGAAGAAAAAATTGTTGGCGGGCCTCCTGCAAAGATTTGCTCGAAGCGAGTTGCGTACTTTAGCTGGCTTAGGTGAGGAAAATGAGTTTTGATATTTGTTCCCAAGATTTGGTCGCGGGGAATTTTCGTCCAGTCTTCGAGACAGACATTCCAAAACAGCACCACAAAATCGTCTCGCAGCAAACACGCGCCGACTGGTACGCTGTCGAGAACTCCAAACTTTTCCTCAATAGTTTTGCTCTCTTGGATCATAGACCCCCGGCAAGTTGATTGATTGCAGTCAATAAGGTGTCAAAGGAATTGACATTGAAAATGAGGATGATATCTCCTTCAACGTGGAGTCTTTCAATAATGAAACGGGTCTGGGCTAATAAAACGACTGTATCAGTAGCCACACCGCCAGATGTCAACAAAGTAGCGATCGTCCCTTCCATGTAATTGGGAATTGAGTAATTCAGGCGTTGTTGAAGTACGTTGCTGATTGCACCCATTACCCCGTTAATGACAATATTTCCTACTTCACTCAGCGTACCAATTTTGACTGCATCTAGGTCGTGAGTTCCGGCTTCTTCCCCGGTCAGCATGGTGACTAGACTGGCTGCGCTGTTGGTAGGAAAGACTAGCTGAGCAATGCCTCCAAAGGAGCCTGTAAATTTGAGCTGGACGGCGGCGATTTGTTCGCCATTGAGGTGTCCCTCTAATTGTGCTTGTACATCGGCGGGACAAAGGATTTGGAGGGAGGGGATTTGCAAGCGAATGGGAGATTCGATCATATCGTTCAAAATCCCCGCAGCTTGACCGATACCGATGTTGACAAGTTCTTGCAAAGCATCGATCTGTCGATCGGTTAATTTCATTGGGTACTCTCCTCGCTGGGACTGAGAGCTTTTTTGATCCACCCGAGCAGTTCGTCTGAGTTGGGCATTTTGTGTATGACTGCTAGGGCTCCGAGATCGATACACTCGCAACGGGTGGTGGATTGAATGTCTGCGGTAATTACGATGACTGGAATTTTATATCCTCGATCGCGCATGGCTTGCAGGACTTCCCTACCTTCCATTTCCGGCATCAACAGATCCAAGAGCATACAGTTTGGGGTTTTAGTGGCCAGCAGTTCTAGAGCTTCCGGGCCGCTCGATGCTTCCCAAGTCTCGTATCCTTCTGCTCGCAGGATTTTGCAGATTACCCTGCGAGTCAACCACGAATCTTCGACAACGAGAATTGATGTCACTACGTTCTCCTCCTTCAATTGTTTAGGACTGACCGGCGTTGCAGGTACTGTTTTTATCTTGACAGTAGTTTAAACTGCACCGAGGGCGCGCGATCGAGCGATCGGTCGAATTGCTGTTCTTAAAAATTAACGCATTAATGTATTGAATAGTTGAGTATCTTTTTCTCTGAAAATAAAAAACCCGGTTTCTGAGAGAAACCAGGTTTGCGGGAACTGTATTGCTCCGTGCGAACCGGCGCTCAGTTATAGATTACCAAACGCTTTTTGAGGGACTCTACTCGTCCTTTAGCAGTGGCATTATCTGGATCGCAGGCGAGAGCTTGTTCGTACATTTCCAAGGCTTGAGATATTAATTTTTTGCGCTCGTAAGCGTGACCCAGATTATTGAGAGATGTAACGTATTCGGGATCCAACTTCAGGGCTTCTTTGTAATTGCGGATCGCGATGTCGTACTGTTCTTGGCCGAAGTGTGCAAAACCCAGAGCGTTGTAAATAAACGCTGGATTTTCATCGCCTTCTAATTCTTGGGCTTTCAGAGCTTTTTGAAACAGTACGGTAGCCTGCGAATAAAGCTTCTTATCTACATAGATACTTCCTAGTTGGTAGTATTCCTGTGCTGTGCCTTTTTCGGTGGTCAGCTTATTTTCTAAGCGTTCCAGAGACATTTCCAGCTTCCGAGTTTTGAGAATTTGGCGGACAATAAACCAGGAACTGCTGCCAAGTATAGCCAGCAGAACTGACAGGTAAACAATCAGCAAATTACTATCCATGTTTTTTTTAAATTAGGTAGGTCTGTGGAGGGTTTTATTTATTTTAATGCGCGAGCAATCTTGAAAATTTGCTGCAACTGTATAAAAAACACGTAGCGATCGAATAGGGCGATCGCGATTGCGGAAAAAGCAAGAATTCAGAAGTAAGAACAAAGAAGGAAAAGTTAGTCTCAACCTCCTAAATTTATCAGGAGTTTTCCTTCTCTGGCAGATAGCTAAATCTTTCCTACTTCTGCTTTTTTCCTGCTCAAAACCGATCGAGCTTTCAAGCAGCAGCTCGGTTGGCCATTTCTACCACTTTACCGAAAGTTGCCGGGTCAATGATTGCCATTTGTGCCAGCATTTTGCGGTTGATTTCGATATTAGCCTTCCTCATGTTGCCGATCAGCTTGCTGTAACTCGTACCGTGTAGGCGAGATGCGGCATTGATCCGAGCAATCCACAGGCGGCGGAAATCGCGCTTGCGTTTTTTGCGATCGCGATAACTGTTACGCAGGGCCTGCATCACCCGCTGGTTAGCTGTGCGGAACTGTTTCGACTGTGCGCCTCGGAAACCCTTGGCCAATTTGAGAATTTTTTTGCGGCGCGCTCTGGCGACATTACCGCGTTTTACCCGTGTCATTTTTAATTTCCGTTAAACTTTACAAGTATGGAAGCATTAACCGGACGTTAGCGTCGTTGGTCTCATCAATGACGACCAGCTTAGATAGACGGCTTTTGCGAGCTGAACTTTTGTGTTGCAGCAAGTGGCTTTTGTAGGCTTTGCGGCGCACAATTTTACCGGTGCCGGTCGCTCTAAAGCGCTTTGCGGCTGCTTTGCGAGTTTTGAGTTTTGGCATGAGCTGGTGTTATTTGGACACAAGCCTCAAAGGTATCACGTTTTTGGTACTTTCTGCAAGGGAGATTTGCGGCGATATGTCAGGATGGGCGATCGGCTAATCTTGCAGTTGTTGGTGGCAGTTGACACCGCGCAAACGAATGTGAGACCGCAGTAGCGGTATAATTAAGGGTTATACCCCTGGGTTATCCGCAGGGTTAATATTTGAAAGCTGCTGGTGAGGCACGATAATTAAATTGAAGATGCAACATTAATTATTGATTATGGCGCTTAGAGAGTCCCTTGAAAAAATCATGTTTGAATATCCAGTGGTCAGTAACGACAACTTCAAGGGACATTCATTTGCTCGTTATGTCAGAAATGTAGTGCCGAAATCAATAAGTGATTCGTTAAAATTACCAGAAATCTATAGGGTAAAAGCTTCTGCAGGTAATGGCTCTTGGGCTAAAGTTCCTTGGATAGCAATATTTAACAAGCTTGTGACTGAGAGTGTCATGTCGGGGTTTTACTGTGTTTATTTATTTCGCGCTGACTTCTCTGGCGTTTATCTTTCTCTCAATCAAGGAATAGCAGATAAAAGAGATCAGTTCGGACTTGGGGTGTCGAGAGAAATTTTAAGGGGTCAAGCAAAACTATTTAAAGATAAGCTTGGTTCTGACAAGCTCAGGGAATTTTCAGATCCTCTCGACGATCTTAAGCTTGATTCGATTCCAAAGACAACTACTGCTCGAAGGCTTGGAGTTGCGTATGAAGCAGGAAACATAGCATCGAAGTTTTATTCAAGGGAATCACTTCCTGACGATAAGAAGTTGGTAGGCGATGTTATGAAAATGCTTGAAATTTACTTCTCCCTGTTTGAGGAGGTTTCTTTGAAGGAGGAGGCTGATTCTGATTTGTTCCAGGAGGTTTCGTTGAAGAAGGAGGCTAAGAACAATGAAGCAGAAAGAGAATGGTTTGAAGATCCGACAAAGTATAGACTTCATCGAGTAACAGAACGAAATCAGACGTTATCTAGAAAAGTTAAAGAGTTGCAAGGATATGAGTGCAAAGCTTGCGGTTTTGATTTTGAGTCTCGATACGGAGAAATAGGCAGAGGATACATAGAAGCTCATCATAATGTTCCAATTTCCAACTTGAGCGGGGCAAAGATTCAACTAGATCCGCTTAATGATTTTACTGTGCTATGCTCAAATTGCCATAGTATGATTCATCGAATTAAACCAACGCCAACCGTAGAGGAGTTTAGGCAAAACTTGAAGATGTAGTATGAGTAAAGGCGTTTATATCAAAAAAAATAGGCTAGCCGTATTTCACAGCGCCTATCTCAATCAAAATTATAATGGCTCCCCGCAACGCCGTCTTACCTCAGCTTTTGACCTGGTATTTTACCAGGTGGGCACCGTTGGCTCGGACTTAAAGTTTCTGGGTACAAGCCCAGTTTACTGCTGTCCAAACATCTTGATTCCCGAGAGTTAAGAGTTATAGATCAAAAAAACATTATTGGCAGTCACCAACGTCGCAGTAGAACCTTTATTTAATATACAGCAACTAACCAGATTTTGGCAAGCTTTGAGCAATTTAAGCTGCATACCAGATGGATTCTACGGTTTGAGCGATCGCACTCGCGGACGTTTCCCCATTTTGCACCGATTCTGCGTCGAGTACAACTGTAACGTGACCGAGTTTGCGACCGGGACGCGATAGTTTCTTACCATACCAATGTACAAAAGCGCCACTAATTTGTGCCAGTTGTTTTCGTTTTTCTACATAATCGGACTCGGCAGACTCGTACCCGAGCAAATTTACCATCACAGCACCTGCACATTTCAAATCGCAATTGCCTAAAGGGAGTTGACAAACTGCGCGCAAATGCTGTTCAAATTGTGAAGTTTCGCAAGCATCGATGGTGAAATGTCCCGAGTTGTGGGTGCGGGGGGCAATTTCATTGACTAACAGCTTATTGTCGGCGGTTAAAAATAATTCTATGCCGAATACGCCGACAGCTCCCAAACTATTGAGGAGAGTGCGGGCGATCGCACCAGCTTCGGCTTTCACATCTAAACTAATATCGGCGGGCGCGATTACCACCCGACAAACCTGATTTTGCTGTTGGGTTTCGACAATCGGATAGATCGCTATTTCTCCAGCGGGCGATCGAGCAGCAATCACGGCCAACTCGCGATCGAACGGCACATACTCTTCTACCAGTAAAGACTGACCTTTAAGTTTAGCACTAATCGACTCAAAGCTCTCCCGATCCTTGACAATAAAAGTACCTTGGCCGTCATAACCGTGGCGGCGAACTTTGACGACAAAGGGAAAATCTCTCGCCCAAAAATCCGAGTCTCCTTGCGTCTGTGCGCTGTCGGAAACAGAAATTGCCAAATTGTCGATCGCCACTTCACTCAGGATGCGATCGTCCCCCGCACCCGTTTGCATCTGCTTCCCCTGCGATTTCCGCCCCAAATCTAGGTGCAAAGAAGCCAGATTATTGATCGCCATAAACCTCGGAATTGGCAAACCTAAATCTTTTAAATAACAGCGCTGCACGTACTTATCCAACAACGGAGACAGTGACGACAAACCAGGCAAGAATAACACACCTTGCTGTTCCAAAACACGCAAACCATCCAAATCTACAAACTCATTTTCAAAAGTAACAACATCACAGTCATCCGCCAAATGAGCCGTAGCCAAAACATCATCAACAGCCGCCAAAACAGCACCCGCAGCCACAGCCACAGCCGGGTCAGTAGCCTCGGGAGTTTGCACTACCAATTCCACGCCAAGCGCCCTAGCAGCATTCCCCATCATCGCAGCTAGCTGGCCGCCACCGACAACGCCCACCCGCTTAAATTTGGCAGGCGAACTTGCAGCGGTTAGATTTGATTTCATCTGAATAAAATTCCTTGTATCAACCTGACTATTTTATCCCAATTTGTCCTCGAATGAATTACATTAATTGAACATTTGATAGCTAGAAAATACTTTTATCTACTAGCTGTTTTAGAAGTTCTACCTCTAAAATATCTGCGGTGAAACTCTTTAAATATTGCACGAACCCAGCCGTTGGGAAACAGCGGTTGAGTCGCAGCATTGCAGGAAAGTGCCACATCTAGCAATTGCCTAGCGCCAAGCATGGCATAATTGAGGGCGCTGCAAAAAGCAGATAGACAGGTGCAAACACTGAAAATCAAACATTCAGAGAACAAAATTTATAGGTGAGGATGCTGTGAAAGTTTTGGTTGTGGGGAATGGAGGTCGCGAACACGCGATCGTAAAAAAACTGCTAGAATCTACGCGGATTAAACAAGTCTTCTGCGTACCTGGCAACGGTGGCACAGCTACCACCAAAGGCTGTCAAAATCTGTCGCTCAACATCGACGACTTCCAAGGCATCGAACGCTTTGTGATGGTCAACAACATCGGATTAGTGATCGTCGGGCCCGAATTGCCCCTATCGCTAGGCATCGTTGACTACTTCCAACAAAAAAAAGTGATGATTTTTGGCCCCACTAAAGCCGGTGCCCAAATAGAATCGAGCAAATCCTGGGCCAAACAATTGATGCTCGACGAAGGCATCCCCACACCCAAAGCTGCGGTATTTACAAACGCAGAAGCCGCCAAAGCCTACGTTGTGGAGCAAGGAATTCCCATAGTCATCAAAGCAGACGGACTCGCATCAGGCAAAGGAGTCACCGTTGCTACTACCATCAAAATGGCTCACAGTGCCATCCACACCATTTTCCGCGGCGAATTCGGCAGCGATAACATCCGAGTCGTTGTCGAAGAATTTTTAACAGGTCAAGAAGTCTCGATTCTCGCCCTCACCGACGGAATCGTAGTAGAACCCCTGCTGCCGGCCCAAGACCACAAAGCCATCGGCGAAGGCGACAAGGGAGCCAACACAGGCGGTATGGGAGCCTACGCCCCAGCCCCAATTGTCACCCCGGAACTGATGGAAAGGATTCAAACAGAAATTCTTGAACCTACCGTCGCAGCGCTGCAAAAACGCAATATCGACTACCGGGGCGTTCTCTACGCAGGTTTAATGATTACAGCGGAAGGAGAACCGAAAGTCTTAGAATTTAACTGCCGTTTCGGAGATCCCGAAACTCAAGCGGTTTTGTCCCTCTTGGAAACTCCCCTGGAAGATTTGGTGCTGGCTTGCTGTCAGCAGCGTCTCGGCGAATATCCCAACATTCGCTGGAAGTCGGGGGCTGCTGTGTGCGTAGTTTTGGCTTCGGGGGGCTATCCTGGAAGTTACCAAAAAGGCAAAGTTATTACAGGTATTGAGGAAGCTGAAGCCAAAGGTGCAGAGGTGTTTCACGCCGGTACTCAGTTGAAGCAGCAGTTAGTTACCGAGGGCGGCCGCGTTTTGGGCGTGACTGCGACGGGGGAAACTTTGGAACAAGCTATAAACAAAGCTTACACAGCGGTAGATTGCATCCAATTTGAAGGTGTCTACTGTCGCCGCGACATCGGCCGTCGAGCGCTGGGCGATCACAGCAATTAGGCATTGCGCGATCGACCGCCATCGGAAAGCCAAGCATTCTCAAAGTAGAAGTGTAACAATGAAGTTTGGCATCTCTGCGGTGGCGGTAGCGGACAAGTCGCTGCAGAAAATTCGATCGACCAAAAACTCTATTAAGCAAATTTACCTAATTAAACGTGAAATATCGATCGCTAAAAAGATTGCTGTGTATATCTTCTTCCCTTTTACCTTGTTGCCCGATCGCTAATGACCCATGACCCATGACCCATGACGAAAAGCGAGCGGGGACACTCGCACTACTGTTAACTGATGACTAATGACTACTGACTAATGACTACTGACTAATGACTACTGACTACTGACTACTGACTAATGACTTAATCTTGTTTTTAATATTGAACTGGTGAACTGGTAAAATGCTGGCCATACTAAACAAAATCGGAGAAATTATTGCCCGCTGGTGGTCTGATTTTACCCTCCAGACTCGCCTGATGGCTGCTGCTACCCTCGTAGTTTCGTTAATTATGAGCGGCTTGACTTTCTGGGCCGTTAATACTATCCAGGAAGATGCCCGACTTAACGATACCCGCTACGGCCGCGACCTCGGCTTGCTGTTATCGGCAAATGTGGCGCCAATGATTGCGAAGAACGATCGCTCCGAAGTCGCCCGCTTTTCCCGACAATTTTACAGCAGCACCTCCAGCGTCCGCTATATGCTGTACGCCGACGAAGGAGGAGATATTTTTCTGGGGATACCTTTCTCCGAATCCGAGGTGCGTACTTCCCTGACACTGCGCCGCCAAATTAAACTCCCGGATAATTTTATCGCCGACATTGAGGCGAGAAATTTGACTTCTGTGCCTTTGGTGCGGCAGCATTTGACGCCCGATGGAGAAGTTACCGACGTATTTGTGCCGCTAATTCACGAAGACAAATATTTGGGAGTTTTGGCGATCGGCATTAACCCCAATCCCGCAGCAGTTATCTCTTCAAATCTGACTAGGGATGTCACATTAGCAGTATTTGTCACGATTTGGGTGATGGTAATTTTGGGCGCTGTATTTAATGCCCTGACCATAACTCACCCGATCAAACAATTAGTTTTCGGAGTCAAAAATATCGCGGGCGGGAATTTTAAGCAGCGAGTTGACCTGCCTTTAGGAGGAGAATTGGGTGAGTTAATCGGCAGTTTTAACGAGATGGCTGAAAAACTCGAAAGTTATGAAGAACAAAATATTGAAGAGTTGACAGCGGAAAAAGCGAAGTTAGAAACTTTGGTTTCAACTATTGCTGACGGGGCGCTGTTGTTAGATGCGAATTTGCAGGTAATTTTAGTCAACCCAACGGGCCGGCGGATTTTTGGATGGGAAGGTAAAAATGCGATGGGAATTAATGTGCTGCAGATTTTACCAGCAGAAGTGCAGCGCGATTTGGCAAGACCCCTGCAGGAAATAGCTGCGGGCGATCGCGAAGGCGGCGAATTTCGGATTTCTCTAAAAGAACCAGTCAACCGTACAATTCGGATTCTGCTAACCACCGTAATTCTCCACAAAGCCCCTGGTGCAGAACCGCTGTGCAAAAGCTGCGTCCGCGACGAAGAAAATACCTGTACCGAGTCGCAACGCCCGATCGCAGTAGAGTGTACTTTCTACGAAGAAGCCTCCAAACATCAAGGTTCTGGACAGTACCGAGAAAGTCTAAAAGGCATCGCCATGACAGTGCAGGATATCACCCGCGAAGTAGAATTAAATGAGGCTAAAAGCAATTTTATTAGCAATATTTCTCACGAATTGAGAACGCCTTTATTTAATATCAAATCTTTTATTGAAACTCTCTACGAGTACGGAGAAGACCTGCAAGAAAGCGAGCGCCGGGAATTTCTAGAAATTGCCAATCGAGAAACCGATCGCCTCACCCGTTTAGTCAACGACGTGTTAGACTTGTCGCGCCTGGAATCCTGCCGAATCTATGAATTAGAGGCGGTTGACCTCCCGCAAGCAGTTGAACAAACCCTGCGGACTTATCAGTTAAATGCCAAGGATAAAGGCATCGAATTAGAGCAACAAGTTGACCCGTGTTTGCCGCCCGCTTTAGGTCATTACGATTTGCTGCTGCAAGTATTTGCAAATTTAGTAGGAAATGCCTTAAAGTTTACCGAGGCTGGCGGCAAGGTGGCAATTCGAGCGTATTTGATAGAGTCGGAGGAGACAACCCACAAAGACGACACATCCGGGAACCACAACTTATTACCTAATTCCATAGATTTTCCGGTAGTGCGGATAGAAATTTCTGATACTGGTATTGGTATAGATACCGCCGACCAAAAAGCAATTTTCGAGCGCTTTTTCCGGGTAGAAAACCGAGTTCACACTCTAGAAGGAACGGGATTAGGTCTTTCGATTGTCCGCAACATTATTGACAAGCACCACACTAAAATTAATTTAGTGAGCGAAGTTAATGTGGGTACGACTTTCTGGTTTGACTTAGCAGTTTATCAGCCAAAACAATCACTAGATATGGAAAATGCTTGGCCGGTGCAAGCACAAGTTGAGACTGAAACAACTTCGACGAGTCATGTTATATAGATTCCGGTTGCACCGTCAGGTGATTGTTGACTGTTGACTGTTGACTGTTGATTAGGAATCAAGAAGAAAGCAAATTAGTTAGATTGGGATTTTTTAACTGCAGATATCAGCCGATGAACACAGATGAACGCCGATGGGATTTTATCTGTGTTTATCGGCGTTGATCTGCGGTTAAACCCACATTTCTATAGTTTCCGGTAGATGGGGTTCTAATTATATCAAGACCTAAGAAAGAGTCTTTCTAGCACGTTCCGATCGCTCTTCTGCGGTATCCATCACATCAGCCATTTTATCCACCATTTCCCCTGGATAATTTTCCAGTACCCGAGTGGAAAGGGAAATCCGCCCGCGACCTTCGTCGAGGTCAACTACCAGCGCCTTTATAGGTTGACCGGGAGCAAAAACCTGTGCCAGGTTATCAATATATTTTTGGCTGATTTGCTTGATGTGGAGTAAACCGCTAACTCCTTCCAAGTCCACAAACACGCCAAAAGGCTTGATGCTGCTAACTTTTCCTTCCACTAACTGACCGATTTGCAACTGACTGAAGGCGCTCGATTGAGCGGCCATCCGCTGGGAAAGTACGAGTTTGTCTCGATCGCGATCCACTTCCAAAAAATTCACCGTCAAAGATTGACCAATTAGCGATTCTATGTTATCGCGTTGGGCTAAGTGCGATCGGGGAATAAAACCGCGCATTCCCTCAACGTCCACCGTCACGCCACCCTTATTCGCGCCAGAAACCCGCACCTGAAGCACTTTACCAGTTTCCTGCAATGCAACTAAATCTTCCCAAGCTTGCTGAATTTGTAACTGTTTCAGAGACAGAGTAACTTGCCCGTCTGCGTCTTGTTCGCGGATAATTAAAAAGTCCTGTTCCTCGTTTAGCGGAACCACTTCCGACAAATCCGTTACCGTTCTCAAAGCAGCCTCTGCGATCGGCAAAAAAGCCGAAGACTTGCCGCCGATATCAACATACGCACCGTTTGAGTCGTACTCGAACACTTTGCCGCGCACGACTTGTCCCTTTTGGAACTCGTAATTGTGCTGTTCGAGGGCTTTAGCAAAATCATCCATTGAAAAAGATGCTTTTGCGCTTTGAGAACCTGTAGATTTGGAATTCATGTCAGTTTATTTATCAGTTGTCAGTTGTCAGTTGTCAGTTGTCAGTTGACAGTTGTCAGTTGTCAGTTGTCAGTTGACAGTTGTCAGTTGTCAGTTGTCAGTTGTCAGTTGTCAGTTGTCATATATTGAAGGAAGAAGGAAGATGTTCCCCCACTCTCCCACTCTCCCACTCTCCCACTCTCCCCATCTCCCCATCTTCCACTCTCTAAGCTAGTTGAAGTTCGTGATGAAATAACTGCTTCACCTGCACCCACGACTCTGCTGCGGCGGTAGCGTCGAAACTGCCGCGATGGTCGCAGAAAAAGCCATGATCCGCATTGTACTGGAAAATTTGGTGAGGAATTCTGTGTTTTTCCAATTCGGCAGCGATTTGGTCAACTTGTTCTTTGGGAATGCTGGGGTCTTGAGTGCCAAAAAAGGCGTAGAGAGTGCCTTTAATGTCGGCTGTGCGGGCGATCGTCCGAGTATCGCCACCGGGGGTATTCGTAGCGATACCAGCGCCGTAGAAAGACGCTGTAGCCTTGATTTCGGGCAAAGTAGCGGCAAGGTAGGCTACGTGTCCGCCGAAGCAGAAACCGATGCAGCCAAAACCTTGTTGTTTGACGAATGGTAAAGTTTTGAGGTAATCGATGGTGGCTTGAATGTCACTGAGGAGTTCGGATGCGGTAGTTTGTTCTTTGTATTCTCGGCCGATTTTGATATCTTCCGGCGCGTAACCGGTTTCAAAGTTGGGGGCTTGGCGCTGGTAGATGGCCGGGGCGATCGCCACATATCCTTCCTTTGCTATTCTGTCAGTAACTTCGCGGATGTGCGAGTTAACACCAAAGATTTCTTGAATCACAATAACTGCGGGAAATTCGCCGGAGGTGGCGGGTTGGGCTAGGTAAGCGGCAATTTGTAAATCTTTGTTAGGAATTGTGACGTTAGCTGTGCGAATTTCTGGGTTAGTCATAGTGAGTTTGAGTGCAATTATATTTCATTTGTGAATGAGATTTTTTTTAACGAACCGCGAAGGCGCTAAGAACACGAAGGAAGAAAGAGAAGTTTTTTTGGGCGAAAGTCTTTTTTTTATTCTATTCGCGTCCTTTGCGTCTTCGCGGTTCGTTTCAAAAATCTATTTTACAACATCACATTCCCAGGAAATCTCTGTTTCAAAACTGGCATCACCGGACAAGGTTTTTGAGTTTGCAAATTCTCTGGTTTGTTCCAAGTAAAAGGCCCTTTATTCTCCGCCGCCATCCACAGCAAACTTTTGGCTCTGGTCATCGCTACGTAAAGCAATCTAAACTCTTCTGCTGTTTTCAAATAACCTGCTTGTTCCCACGCTTCACCGAGATTTGGTAAAGGATATTTTTCGTGCAAACTCGCTCTAATTTTTGCTCTCGCTACCTCTGCTAAAGTGAAATCTCCTAAAAATTTAGTTTGTGGCAAAACTCGCAAACTTCCGGGGATGGTTTGTTCGTGCAGAAACGGCAAAAATACGCAATCCCAATCTAAGCCTTTAGCTTTGTGCATGGTAATAATTGTGAGTTGACCTTTGCTGGTATAACGTTCTTCTATTTTGTCGTCTGCATCTACAGGTTCAAATCTTTCGGAACTGACAATTTCGCTCAGTACGTCTAAAATATTGTGCATTGAATTGTTGCCGGCGGTTTGGATTGCTACTCGTTCTGCTAATTTGTCGGCTGTGGCTAATTCTGTTTGGTCGTATTGCAGCGCTAAGGCTAAAAATGAGATAATTTGGTATGGTGGTAATTCTAAGCGTGCTTGCAGTAAACTGCAGCAAAAATAGCGACATTTCTGCACGGGATCTGACTGCTGCGGGTCTAGGGGGCCTGGGTAGAGGAATTGTTCGGGGCTGGTTGTAAAGGCATTGTAGTCTTGTTTGGGGATGAGTTGCCGATCGCTCAAAATCTTTAAGGCTGCTTTCAGGTAATCTGGTGAGTGCGGGCGATCGAGAAATTGCAGCAATGTTAAGATTTCCCAAGGTACTTGAGAATGTCTGTCGCGTTCTCCCACATCCTCAATTTTAATTCCGTATTTACGCAAATCAAAGGTTAATCCGTGTTTTTGCGGATTTTCTAGAACTTCTTTGATAAACTTGCCTTGTTTGTTTTCCCGCACCAAAACTGCCATTGATTTGAGATATTCTAAGGGCAATTTTTGGCTATTTTCTGCATCCCTTGCTTCACCGCCTGATTCGATATTTTGGTCAGGGTTTACCCATTCAAAATCCGCAGGCAAAAATTTCTCAACTAACTCAATTACCCGCTTACCAATTAACTCAACACTATGGTAAATATCCCTGGGATTACACAATTCTAAACCGCGCCCAATGGGATCGGGATTGGCATTTTGTTGGGGGTCATCGCTGGGAACTGTTTGAATAATTTGGTTGCGAAAGGGCTGTTCTGTTCCGGCTAATTCCGAGCGATTTACCCATTGCAACATAAAATTAGCTGCATCGATAATTACCTGGCTGCTGCGACCTGCGCCGTCCATTGTCGCTAACTTATTTTCAACTTCGCACTCGTCACAAAATTTGTTAAAATAAATCGGATCTGCGGGAGTGAATGTAGAATTTATCGCTTGATTTGGATCGCCAACTCTGATAAAATTTGGAGGTGAGTTACGATTGTCTGGATCTTGAGCTAATGTTTGCAAAAGTTCAGTTTGCAAAGGTGTTGAATCCTGGGCTTCGTCCTCGAAAACGGCAAATACTTGCTTTTGCTCGATCGCCTTTGCTCCCGGATTGTCCAACACCCGCAAAGCTGCTAAAATCATTTCGTCGTAATCGATAAATTCTCGACTCCTCAACAAAACCTGATATTTTTGATATAAACCGCCAGCTACGGCTAAAATTTCATAAGCGTCGTCTGAATCTAAAGCGCTCATTTCTAACAACTCTTGGGGAGACAAACCAGAAGATTTTGCCTCGTGAATCACAGTTTTAGCTAACTGCGGCAAAATCTCCGTTCGCAAAACCGATTGTCGCCGCAGCCTCTCCGTTTCCTCTCCATCAAATTGCTGTCCTTCTAGCAAAATTTGATATCGGCGGGGATTTTCTGCGATCCAAAGTTCTACACAAGTGCGAATTAAGCGGTGACTTTGAGTCGGAGTCACTAAGGTAGAATTTTCTAAATTTAAACCCGATAAATCGGGATGGCGCATGGCAATGTTTAAAGCTAAACCGTGCAATGTGTGTACTGCAAAACCGCCTTGAGATAAAGACAATTCTCCTAATCTTTGGCGAATTTTAGCTTTAATATTAGCAGCAGCCGATCGCGTAAATGTCACCACAATTAACTGGCGGCGGTTGTGAAGCCGATGGCGGGCGATCGCAATTGCGGACGCAGCGGCCATTCCCGTAGACTTCCCGGCCCCTGGAACGGCGGAAACGGCAAGGGGGCCGCCTGTCCAATCTGCCATCTCGTGCTGCCCCTTACGCAGGCTGTCACGAATTTTACCGCAAGCTGCAGCCAAAAAAGCCGCCGGCTCTAACTCGGAGAAAGCGCTGTCAGGGCGATCGAGCTCAGTAGTCGATCGGCTAAAATCAGAATCAAATTCATCAGTCATTATTACATCCGCGTTTATCTGCGTTCATCTGCGGTTAAAAATCTAAAAATCTTCAACCCCAACCGTTTCCATTTTTGTATCGGCTAAACTAACACCATCTATCCGAGCTTAAATTAAAACCAGCATAAAATTCAATACCGAAACCTGTTTACAGGAAAAACCCTAATGAAAACTCAACTCAAAACCAATTCCCGGCCGCACCAGCCCCACCCAAACCAACCCAACAACAGCACAACTCGTTTTGCTGTGGCGGCATTTTTAACTTTATCTTCAGCTATTGCTTTACCGAGTTGTGCCGCAAATTCGCCCTCCAGCGCTGGAGGTAGCGCGGATTCATCCAGCAGTCGCGAAAACCAAATTGTCGCATCTGCACCCCAACAGGCGCCCGCCCCAGTCACAAGACAAGGCGCACAGCCAAAAACTTCTGCTGTATCCAAAACAGCACCTCCAGAAACTCCAGCAACTACTCCCCAACTGATTAAAAAAGCCGAGCTCAGTGTCGTTGTCAAATCAATTGACACTAGCACTAAATCTGTTACCGAGATTGTGAAAAAGCAGCAAGGCGATATCTTGGGTTTCCAAAACCAAAAGCCACCGGATTCTAGTATCCGCCAAACCGCAACGTTGGAGATTCGAGTACCTCAAGCAAAGTTAGAAACTACTTTAGATGCTTTAGCAAAACTCGGAAGCGTACAGAATCGAGGGCTTACGGCTGAGGATGTTACTACTCAATTAGTTGATAATGACGCTAGGCTGCGGAATCTTCGCAAATCGGAAGAAGTTGTGTTAAAAATTATGGAGCGATCGGGTTCTGTGGGGGATGTGTTGAAAGCTGCTCAAGAGTTGAGCAATATTCGGGAGTCAATCGAGCGGATTGATGCTGAGTTAAAAAGTTTGCGGAATCAAGTAGCTTATTCGACAATTAGTTTAACTTTAGAAGCCGCAGTCTCGGCTCAGCAAGATCCCGAACCTTCTCTCGGTTTGCGGGCGCAGGAAACTTGGGGGAAAGCGACTCATTCTGTGGGTGAATTGACGCTCGGTTTGTTTGGTTTGGGTATTTGGATGTTGGCTTACAGTCCTTATTTTCTGCTAATTGCTGCTGCGGTTTACGGTGTTGTTCGATTTAAGAAACAGCATTCGGCTGCGAAGATTTCTGAAGGGAAACCGCCTACTGTAAATTAGTTATTTGTTATTTGTTATTTGTTATTTGTTAGTTGTTAGTTGTTATTTGTTAGTTGTCATTAGTCATTAGTGCTGTCGCCTCCGAGCTTTCCGTACAATGTCATCAGGAAGATGGAAGAAGTTTGTAGGGTGTGTCGTTTGCAGACCAGATTTGGAACAAATCGACAATCGGGTAGCGACGCACCAAACGCCGAAATATTGCGATAGATCGGACTTGATATCCTTCCTAATTTAAAATCGCCAATGGTAGAAGGTGCGTCGCGCGGAGATTGCCGATTGGCTCCAAATATCGTCTGCAAGCGACACACCCTACTGCTACTAATGACAACTAACAACTGAGGGCGGGCACGGGGCACCGCCCCTACCAACTAACAACTACCAACTACCAACTACCAACTAACAACTAACAACTAACAACTGACAACTAACAACTGACAACTGACAACTAACAACTGACTAATCGTCTATTTGCCATCCATCTTTGGTATAATCTTCATCCAGAATCTTCTTCGGTCTCATCACGAGCACGACTCGTCCCAAAATCGACAACTGCGGGGATGTTTCAAACCATTGCAATTCTAAATTGCCTGCGTTGTCGGTGAGGAAATAACTCTCAGCATCCCACTGTCTTTGGGCCCGATCGGCAATAATCAAAACTTCTTCAACTTTACCTTGCAGCGGTACCGGCAATCGATCGCTCATTTCCAAAATCGCCACTGGATCTTCGGCTTTCAAAATTACCTGCCATCCGGGAATCGCCACCCAAGCTCCGGCTCCGGCAAATTTTACCATTCGGAACGGCTCGATTTCCTCCGGTAAAGGCACTGCTATCAAATCTGACGCAGTAAGCGGCAATTTGCCGGCAACCGGGACAATCCGGGGTAGTTGTTCCTCAGAATCGACTCTGTAGGTGGGTAAGCGGGGCGCTTCGCGTCTCGGAACTACGGTAAAATCTACGAGCAATTGCTCGATTTGCCCCCTAGCTGTTTGGCTGCTAGCTAATTTTAAGCCGCGAGCAATTAAGCGCGATCGCTCTTGCAAATCGCTTTTCTGTCTCGCCAACTGCCAGCACTGGTAGGCTACAGCATCCCCTGGAGTGTCTGTGAACCCCTGCGGGAGACTCCCGAAGTGCGAAAACTCCTTCATGGCTTTGGCAACTTGACGAGCATCGTCAACATCCAAATTGTGGGCTAGGATCAAAGCTGCTGCTCCGGCTCGCTCTGTCTGAGACAAAATCCGAAATTCGTATAAAATATCACTTCCTTTGCGTAGAAAGTGTGATCGAACTTCTTCCGAACCGCCAGCGTTGACCATGCTGGTGTAAACTTGGGCTGCGACGCTGACTTGATTTTGCTGAATTGGCTCAAAACCAGTTGCTTCAAAAACCTTCTGAGAGCTCCAGCCTGCTTGCTGCAAGGCGGTGCAGGCTTGTCCCCACTCTACCCAAGTGCCTTCCTTGCGGCGGAGCGATCGAATTAACTTTTCGACATCCACAGCATTAGTGGAGGGTGCAGGTGCAGAAGGCAAGGAATCTTGAGGTGTATCAGTCATAATTTAATCAAAAACCAGTGCTAATTTATGTGTGATTCGATATCAGCAAGCATCGTGTCGCGGCAGAGCGATCGATTGATAGTAAGGGAAGTATGAGACTATTGTTACAGAATAGTTGCTCGCCTAAATTTACCAAGGGGAGTTTATCGTATTGTTATGGATAATGCCATTCCAGAGCTCGATCAAATTAAACGCCAGCTCATGACCCTACACCGACCGAAAAAACCCAAAATGTTGGTAGTAGACGATGAACCAGACAATCTGGATTTACTCTACCGCACTTTCCGACGAGATTTTAACGTACTCAAAGCTGATAGCGGGATTCGCGCCTTGGAAGTCCTCGGTATCGAGGGCGAGGTCGCCGTCATCATTTCCGACCAGCGGATGCCTGAAATGAAGGGAACAGAGTTTCTCAGCAAGACCGTACCCCAGTTTCCGAATACCGTCAGAATTATCTTGACGGGTTTTACGGACATTGAAGACTTAGTGGATGCAATTAACTCTGGACAGGTTTACAAGTATATCACCAAGCCTTGGGACCCTAACGAATTGAAAATGGTGGTGCAAAAAGCTGCCGAGACTTATGAAGTTCTCAAGCAGCGGACTGAGGAATTGCACCGCGCCCAAAATCAAATACAACTGTTAGCAACAATCATGCAGGCGGCTGTGGATTATCCGAATTTGGAACTTAGTTTAGAACCAATGGCTACTGCTGTTAGCGATAATTTTTTGGCGGATGTTTGCATTTTGCAAATGTTGGAAGAAAATGTTTTAATGCCAGTCCAAGGCACTCACACCAGTGGACAAACTGTGGAAAATTGGCTGGCTGATGACCCTCTGGTTGGAGAGGCAATTTCCTCTCAAACTATTCAGGGTGCTGTGAATATTGCCAGCGACGCAGCCCTAGCTAGTCTGCCGCACTATCAAAAATCTGGCGTTCAAGCTCACTTGATCGTGCCGGTGATTCACAAAGGTCGATCGCTCGCCCTGATGTCCCTCCAGTGGAAGCAACCTTGTTCCCTGCGTCCCGACGAACTCACAACAGTTCACCTCGCCGCTCAAGAAGTTGCTTTGGTACTGACGAGTTTTCAAGGTGGTTAGTCATTGGTCATTGGTTATTGGTTATTGGTTATTGGTTATTGGTTATTAGTCATTGAGTCATTAGTCATTAGTCATTAGTCATTAGTCATTAGTCATTGGAAATTGGGAATTGGTCATTAGTCATCAGTCATTAGTCATTGGTTATTGGTTAGTTGCTACCAATTACCACTTACTAATCACCAATTCCCAATTCCCAATTCCCAATTTCCAATTCCCAATTCCCAATTCCCAAGTAACAAACAACCAATAACAAACAACCAATAACAAACAACCAATAACAAACAACCAATAACAAACAAAAAATAACCAATGACTAATAACCAATGACTAATAACCAATGACTAATAACGCCGAACAAATTAAAAATATCTTTAACCGAATTGCACCAGTTTACAACCAAATGAACGACTGGTTGAGCTTGGGGCAGCACCGGATTTGGAAGCAAATGGCGGTGAATTGGAGCAGTGCGGGCCCGGGAAATACTTGTTTGGACTTGTGCTGCGGTAGCGGGGATTTAGCTTTGCTGCTGGCCAAACAAGCAGGGCCTACCGGCTGTGTGTTTGGAGTAGATTTTTCCGCCGAACAATTGGCTGTTGCGGCTTTGCGCGATCGACCTTTGCTTACCCAGACAAGTCCCATTACCTGGATAGAAGCTGACGCCCTAGACTTGCCTTTTACCGACAATTACTTTGACTGCGCCACAATGGGTTACGGCTTGCGTAACGTGACGGACATCCCCCGCAGCCTTCAAGAATTGCACCGCGTGCTCAAACCGGGCGCAAAAGCGGCGATTCTTGACCTCCACCGCCCCAGTAATTCCCTCATGCGGAGCTTTCAGCAGTTTTATCTCGACAGTCTCGTGGTGCCAATTGCTCAGCAATTTGGGATGACTCAAGAATATGCCTACATTAATCCTAGTTTAGAAAAATTCCCGATCGGTCAGCAGCAAGTCGCGATCGCCCGCGAAGCCGGATTTGCCCGGGCCACCCACTATCCCATTGCTGGAGCTATGATGGGAGTATTGGTATTAGTCAGTTGACTGTTGACTGTTAACTGTTAACTGTTAACTGTTGACTGTTGACTGTTGACTGTTGACTAATAACTAATAACTACTGACTACTGACTACCGACTACTGACTACTGACTAATAACTACTGACTAATTCCCAATTCCCAATTATTGATGAACCAGTCTGACATTTGGCTGTTGTTTGCTCCGCCTGTAGTGGGAGGCATTATTGGCTATTTTACTAACGACATAGCCATCAAAATGCTGTTTCGCCCCTATCGAGCTATTTATATCAAAGGGCGGCAATTGCCTTTCACTCCCGGCTTGATCCCGCGCAACCAAGAACGCTTGGCCAAGCGGATTTCTGACACAATTATGGGTTCGCTGCTGACACCACAAGAATTGCAAAATTTGGCGCGCCGCCTTTTGCAAACCGAGCGGATGCAGTCGATAATTCTCTGGCTGCTGCAGTTGGCGCTGGATCAGGTAAAAGCAGATGCAGAACAAAAAACATCTAAAATTCTCGCTAACATTCTGCGAGATTTGCTGGGAGAATCTGTGCCGCGAATTCTCAAAGTTTTGGCGCGCCGGGAAGATTTTTTAGAAGCTCAGCTAAATCAAATTTTTGACCAAGTTTTGCTAGAAATTCAGCTAACAGAAGCTCAGGCGGCTCAGTTGGCTGATTGGCTGTTGCAGGTAGTAATACCGCCGGAAGTGCTGCGGCAGGCTTTAATTGACTTTTTGACCGATCGCAATATTTCGATTATCGATGAAGGGTTTCGAGAAAAAACCAGCGGCACTTATTGGGTTGTCGCCAATTTGTTTGGTTTGCGGAACACTTTAACTCGGCTGCGGACTTTTTGTCTCGACGACAGAGAAGCAACAAATAAGCGGTTAGCAGAGTTAACAGTTTCTTTGGGAATTCGCGGGCGACTTCAGGAATGGCTGCAAAATTTGTCAATGCAAAACTTACCGGTTTCCACTGTAAGACAGTTGCGAAAAACAATGCGCGACAGCGTTCGTACCTACGTTCAACAGCGGGGTACAGAGGTACTTGATGGGTTGAGCAAATCTATTGACTGGGAAAATATTGCGCGGTTGATTCTGAATCGATTGCAAACTTCAGCGGTAATGAGCGCTTCGCTTGAAATTGTCAGCAAAGAACTAGCTTTGGTTTTAGATCGTTATTTAGAGCGGGATTTAGAAAAAATTGTAGCTCAGGCTATCCCAATTTTAAATATCGACCAGGTGATTGTCGATCGAGTAAAAGGTACTTCTCCCGAAGAATTAGAGCTAGCAATTCAGGGAATTGTCAAAAGCGAGTTGCAGGGAATTGTAAATTTAGGAGGCATTTTAGGTGTTTTTGTGGGCTGTTTGCAGACAGTCATACTTTTGCTGCAGCGATGATTTCTCTCGGCAGTTGTGAGATATTTAGTTGTAATATGATATCGAGTGCAGAATTGGCACGCACAGTAGAATTGCATTGAATTCCTACGCTTTCCTCAGCATCCAATTATCTGCGTTTGTCTGTGTTGCATCTGCCTTTCATCTGCGGTTGCTCGATCGGTTATTTTTGACCCAATCCCTAATTTACTTATTTCCTAAATCTATGCCACTTCCCAATTCGGACGATCGCCCCTATACCCCAAAAAACCCCCGCAACCTCAGCCGCCAACAATACGAGCGTTTAACCGCAGAAATAGCCACTCCCTACCGGCCTCTGCGACAGTTGGTCTACGTAGCTTGTGGCGCTTCGGGCTTTATCGGCGGTCTGGTTTTCCTCGCTCAAATTGCCTCTGGCCGGGAAATAGGCTCTGCTTTGCCAAATTTTGCCCTCCAAGTCGGAGTCGTGGCTCTGATGGTGTTTTTGTTTCGCCTGGAGCAGCGCGCCGAAGCCCGATCCCCGAAGTCAAAGTAACAAAAATTTACCAATCGACACAAAAATATATTTGAGGTAAAGAAAAGTTAGAATAATAAAGAAATTATTACGAAATCCTGGTTTGCGATCGATCCCTGTCATGATTAAAGGGTGGGTTCAATTGGGATCAGCACATTTAAAGATCCTAATCATAAGCCGCTTTTACTTCATTCAATTGGGGTCAGCTTTGATAAAGACCCTAAACATATAAAACAAATTTCAGCCCAGCGCCAGCCTTCATTTATAGAAGAGCTGGCGTTTGGCATTTGGGGCAGTAGGGCGCGCGCACAGCCAAGCACAGTTCCCAAAAAATAATGCAATAGCAGGAAAGCTGCAAATCCTGCTTATCGTCAGTCATCCCCAATCCCCAATCCCCAAATCTAAAATCTAAAATCTAATCAGATGTGTGTCAAACTTTTGATTAGAAAAAGTTGTTGGGAGATTTTACTATGAGCAGGTCATTTTGCAAAGTGCGGTGGACGCTATTTTTAGCTGCCGGTGCGGGAGTTGTATTTTACAGCAGTGCGGCGGCGGCGGCCGAAAAGGTAGTGCTCAAATACAGTGTGATCCGAATGACTTTACCAGTCAGCGAATTAGAAGTTTTTGCAGGAACTGGGAAAATGTCGCCCGGGTTAGAAATGCTGTTGTCCCAGGCAAAACAAGACCCGGAAGCGGTTCGCAGAAATCTTACCAGACCGGTTAAAGTCAATCAAAGGTTTTTGGATGGGACGCTTCACAGCAAGGTTGGGGAAATTATTCTCGATGAAGTGGGTCAGGTAATTCGGACTCCTTCTGGGAATGCAAATCGAGAAGCTTTGAGATCGGCTTTGGTGCTGTCTGCAACTAATGATAACGAGATTACGCTGCTGGAAGCAATGAGGAATTATCCGGCTGCTGAAGTTTATGTTGAGGGCGATCGTTTAGTTGAAGCTTACGGCAAACTTGTGGCTTTGTCAGAACAATTGGGCGGCGTTTCGGAACGGCTGCAAGACATTTTGAACAAGATTCGTCTGCCTAGATTGTAGGGGATTGTGTCAAGGAGCGTTGATTTGTGCGATCGTACAATTTTTCGGAACCTGCATAAATTACACCAGACTCACATTTTATTTTTGCAAAATTTCCTGATTTTAACACCAGTCTAAAACAAGAATGCAGCGGTAGACAAGCTCCCAACCCAACGGGAATCAGTTAGTCCCAAATCTCATATCGAAAAGCAGCAAATCTCACATGGTATAATTTTGCTCTTAAATCTATCCCTGGATAGATGTTATACAGTTAATAAAAGTTGAGAATGATGTTTCTTTTTGGGGTGTTTTGAGCAAAAAATGCGGCTGAGAGCTTCTGTATCTTCCATAAATAGAAATACGATCTGCTGGACATTACAGATTATGTGTTTTAAGATATGGAAATGCTGTCAGAATCAGGCGCTTGCAAAAAAAATGACCAGTCATTAGTAAGCTAGTGCTATCACAGATAACATTACGCAACGCATTCCCCAAAACTTTTGACAAAAAAAAGTTAAAAACGCAAAGGGTGAGAGACTGGATTAATTAACAGCACCTCACATCCAAATAAAATCGTAATTTCAGGGTAGTACACTTTCATTCCATCGACTCTATATACTGGCTAAAACTAGCAACATGAAAAACAATCCTATTCGTCCAAAAGACCGTTTCTTGGTTTTCGGCGCTCCGGCGATCGAAGATGCTGAAATTCAAGAAGTGGTGGCAACCATGAAAACAGGTTGGTTGGGTACCGGCCCGAAAGTCAGGCTTTTTCAAGACGAATTCAATGCTTACAAGGGTTCCCAGTACGCGGTTGCGGTTAATTCCTGTACGGCGGGACTGCACTTGAGCGTCCTCGCTGCTGGCTTGAAACCAGGGGATGAAGTGATTACTACTCCAATGACTTTTTGCGCTACAGTTAATGCGATTATTCACGCCGGAGCAACACCGGTACTGGCGGATGTAGATCCGGTGACAATGAATATTGACCCGGCTCAAGTCAAAGCTAAAATAACTCCCAAAACTAAGGCAATTTTACCAGTTCACTTCGCCGGTCGTCCCTGCGATATGGATGCGCTTTGTTCCATTGCTAGCCGTCACAATTTGAAGTTGATTGAAGACTGCGCTCACGCGATCGAAACACAGTACAAGGGACGGAAAGCAGGCACTTTTGGCGACTTCGGATGTTTCAGCTTTTATGTCACCAAAAACATCACGACGGGCGAAGGAGGTATGATTGTGGCTCGCGCTCAAGCAGACTCTGACAGGCTCAACATTTTAGCGCTGCACGGTATGAGCAAAGATGCTTGGAAGCGCTTCAGCGACTCGGGTTACAAGCACTACGAAGTGGTGGAAGTCGGCTTTAAATACAATATGATGGATCTGCAAGCTGCGATCGGCATTCATCAATTAAAACGAGTCACCCCTTATTGGCAGCGGCGGGAGCAGATTTGGCAGCGCTACAATGAAGCATTTGCGGATTTGCCGATTACTGTACCGGCGAACCCAGAACCGGATACGATTCACGCTTATCACCTGTACACAATTCTGGTAGATGAAGCGAAAACAGGAATCAGCCGCGACGAGTTTCTCAACGCTATTAATGCTGAAAATATTGGTGTCGGCGTACATTACATGAGTATGCCAGAACATCCTATCTATCAAAAAATGTTTGGATGGCAGACTGCAGACTATCCGAATGCTAGCTACATTGGGCGGCATACAGTTAGCTTGCCGATTTCAGCTAAATTAACAGATGCAGATGTGGAAGATGTAATTGCTGGTGTTAAAAAATGTTTAGCCCTGGGCAAAGCTAAAAATCCTGTTTTAGCAACTGTCGGCTAAAGTCCTGAGATAGGATGATTGATTCTCTCCTTAAGAATTGAACATCCTACTCCTGACTCTTGACTCCCGCTCTCAAATCAGGCTGCATTTACATGATTAGCTTTCTTTGTAATTCGTAATTGGTCTGTAAACCTACCGAAAAAACAGAATACCCAGATCCCGGCGGTAGTTAAAAACATCGGGTATCTGGGAGGGAGATCGCTTTTTAGCTTGAATTGGTTGAACTATAGGCTTTCGAGTTAAAAATGAGGTAGTTTGTTGGGTTTGATCCATCTTTAGAGTTGTTGTATAGCAATGGGCAGCGTCTAATAACTTTATTTACAGTCATTTGTGAATCTAAGCTGTTATACATTTAAATTGTGCATCAAAAATCCATCAATATATTGTATGATGGGTACGCGAAACCGTTCCGAATATCCAATTTAAATACAAAATAGCTTATGTGAGAATAGCTATACTTCATTATCCTGATTCGTTGAGTAATATTGCTGATTAATATGTTAAAATTGAGTGCTTTATTCCCAATACATTCCCGAAACCGAGGAATTAGCGACGTATTTTTTTCAGTGTGCAAAGAATGGCAAGGCCCTGAATTGAAGGCTCGCATGGTTGTCCCGAGTTGCGATCGCGAATGTCGCGGCCCCAATGTAGTGGAAGCAATTCCGTCATTTCTGAAAAAACTATATTACAGCAGCCCTAGTCTTCCCATAATCAAGACAGAGAAGCGTTTTCTCAAAGATTTCAAAGATTTTGATCTGGCATACTTGTGGCCTGGTATATCATTAGATTTTGTAAAGAGGGTTAACAACCAGAACAAGCCAATTGTTTTGGAGCGAGTTAATAGTTATCAAGGCGAATCTAAGAGAATCCTTGACGATGCTTACTCTCGCTTGGGATTGGAACCTCAACACAACGTTACTCCAGAAAATATTCAGGATGAAAAGGAAAAACTCAAGCTAATTGATTTTCTGTTTTGTCCTAGTCCGATAGTAGCAAAATCGTTTCAAGAAGTCGGGGTTCCTGAAGAGAAACTACTTTTAACGACAGAAGGTTGGTGGCCCGATCGTTTCCCCAATTATCAATCTCAAAAACCGCCGCAGGATGAAGTTAACGTCCTTTTCCTAGGTTTTGCCTGCGTCCGCAAAGGGGTTCATTTGCTTTTGAAGGCTTGGGAGCTAGCTGGGATTAAGGGAACGCTGACAATTTTTGGAGCGATGGAGCCTGCGATCGCTCAAACTTGCAGTCATTGGCTGAAACGTCCTGATGTAGTTCAATTTGATTATGCTGTTGACTACAGTTTTGCCTATCGCAAAGCTGACTTTTTTGCCTTTCCCAGTCTTGAGGAAGGTAGCGCACTCGTCATCTATGAAGCAATGGGTCATGGTTTGCCCATTCTTACTTCGCCGATGGGAGGAGGCGGTGTGGTGCGTGATGGTATTGACGGCATAATTCTCGATCCCTACGATACGGATGCCTGGGTGGAGGGACTGCGAAAATTATCTAATTCTCCTGATTTGCGCGCTCAGATGGGAGCCTCCGCCCGCAAGCGAGCTTTGGATTTGACTTGGCCCCAAGTTGCTGCTAGGCGCAAAGAGCAGATTCTGCAAAAAATGAAAATCAAATAACTCTTTACCTGGGTTCCCTTTAGATAAATCTGATGTAACAGAAATACTGTCCCCTGCAATTACTCCGAATTTGAAAGTGGCACTAACCTAGCTTTTTGGCGTTGCTGAATCAAGGTATGAATGCCCCGGTCATGGGAATATCGTCAAATTTCAAGTAATGTATTAATAACTTAATAGAATGCTTGAGCATTTGCTCACATTTAGAATAACAAAGAGTCTGGGGATGTAGCCTAGCTAAATAATGTCTTAGTATTGTATTTTACCCTTCTAAGGAGTGTCAGATAAGTCTTGCTAACAATCCGATCTCCATCAGGAATAAACATGGGATATATAGACCATCCATCAGTTACATAAAAATAGCATTTCCATGCACTTACTTTGTCCCATAATGCTTCAAATGTCTTAGTGCTACGATCCCCTAATACCAATCCTAAAATTCCTGGACTAAAGTGGTCAACCGCTGTCCAAAGCCAGATTTTGTCTGTTTTTTACATAATTTTGTAATTCATCGAGTTCACCAACTTCTGGAATTACTTCCGGGTCATAAACATCTGGTAACAGTTTCCCGACTTGTTTTACCCAATTTATTACCGTGGTATTATGAACTTTCTTAACTCGTTCTATCGCCCGTAAACCTATACCATTAACGTACATTTTTAGGCAATCACGTTTGATGGTTTAGCGCTTGACCTCGCTGGGCATACTCATTGATGAATTGACGACAACATTGGACACAAATGTGGTTCTGTTTTCCTTTTTTCTTGCCATTTTTACGGATATGAGTTGATGTACATTCGCTGGCGTTGCATAAATTATGCCTCCTATTCATACTCTAATATCAATTCCGGTTGCACTCCTCATGATGTTAACAGTCAACAGTCAACAGTCAACAGTGAATTTACTATTTTGATGAAGAGAGGATTTGATATAACTCAGCAACGCCCCCTAAGTTTGAGGATAATGTTGTGCTAAAAAAACGATCGCACTAGCCCGATCGCCCAAATGGCCATCCAACAAAGCCGCCAACAAGTCATCTAACATCCGTTTAAATGCTGGCCCGGGCTTGTAACCCAAAGCCTTCAAGTCGTTACCGTTTAAAGGCGGCTCGACATTCGCCCATTTGGTGAGATATTCCAAAATCTGACGGCGGATACTGCGAGAACTTTGGAGGGCGATCGCAATTAACACCGGCAACTCATAATTCCTCAGCAGCAGCACCAATTGACTCGGTAACTTGCACTTCGGCAAATTTTCTGCTAATTCCTGATTTGTAGCTTCTAAAAGTTCCAGCCGTTTGATACTGTCTGCAGGTAACAGAAGATTTGCAGCTACTTTACCCCGATATTCTGGTGCTAAATAAGCGATCGACACTTCGAGCCGCATCAGCCAATCAGGAATATTGATAATGGGGAATGGGGAATGGGGAATGGGGAATGGGGAATTGTCTCTTCCCTCTTCTTCCTTCTTCCCTCTTCCCTCTTCCTTCTTCCCTCTTCCCTCTTCCTTCTTCCTTCTTCCCTCTTCCTTCTTCCTTCCATTCAAACATCGATCGAGCAAACGCAGCCGCCGCCACAAATTTCGATCCAACTCCAAAGTAGGATGAATACAGCGCAAAGCCTGCAAATCTCCCAACATTTGCAGAGCAAGCTTCCAGTAAGGAGCTTGCAGAATGTACCTCAATTCACTTTTGAGGCGAGTTTCCAAAGCCGGAGTTCGGCCGCTTTCCCCTTGAATGCGGTAATAAATCCCGCTTTCGGTAGCGTGGCGGATGTATTCTTCAGTTTGCGGCTCGATCGCAAATCCCAACCGCACCGCAAACCTCACAGCCCGATAAATTCGCGTCGGATCTTCAATAAAACTGTTAGCGTGCAAAACTCGAATTTGGCGCGCTTTTAAGTCTACTAAACCGCCAAAAAAATCTAACAATTCGCCACTACGAGGCTCTCCCAACCGCACAGCCAGCGCATTAATTGTAAAATCCCTGCGGTACAAATCTTGACGGATCGAACTAGCTTCAACTTCAGGATTTGCAGCCGGATAAGGATAAAATTCAGTACGAGCCGTAGCGATATCCAGCCACAGGGAGCCGAAAACAGAGTCTTTGTGCCACAATAGCGCGGCGGTTTTAAAATCACCGTGAACGTCCAAACGCGAGTCTGGGTATAGTTTTTGCAGGGATGAAGCTAACTCGACACCGGCACCGGAATCGTCGGCGCTGCGGTTTCCATCGACTACCAAATCAATGTCTGTTAGCGCCAATTTATCGTCCGTTGCTAAGAGTAAATCCCGCACTGCTCCGCCGACAATATAAAGTTGCCACCCGCGCTCTCTGGCAATATTGGCTGCGATCGACAATAACTGCCATAATTCTGGACTAATGCCCGATCGCAACAACTGTTCAACGGACTCGGGCAAGGGACAATAGGATAATTCAATATTATTCCCCCTGTCTCGCGTTTTTTGTTGGTGCAATTCCCGCAATACGTCGGTGCGAGTCACAATTCCCAGGAGTTCGCCGTTTTCCAATACTGGCAAACGCCCGATATCGTATGTCACCATTAAAGCTTCAATTTCTGGCAGCAAGGTATCAGGGGCGATGGTTTTTAGCTGCGGAGTCATGTAACCCTTAGCCGGGGCGTGGCTGAAACCGTGGTGCAGGGCAATATCAATGTCACGGCGGGAAATAATGCCCGTCAGCCGATCGCCCGCATCGACCACAGGCAGCCCAGAATGCCCGTAACGTAGGAGGATGCGGTGAGCTTCTCCCACGGAGGTTTCCGGGCGAATGCTCCGCACTGGAGAGGACATTAACTCGCGGGCGGTGGGAGGGTGGGGAATTTGAGCTTTTAATTCATCAGCTAACTGATTTAAAATCAGCATGGGGTCAACATCGCGGGTGGCGAGGGATGCGGCGCTGGCGTGGCCTCCGCCGCCGAAAGGTTTGAACAGTTCGCTGAGGTTTGTGCCTTCGATGCGCGATCGACCGATAATAGCTAAGCGGTTGGAAACTGTCGGTTCAGCGATGTTGCGGTTGCTGTCGTTTTCGCTAAGGTTATAAACATTGCCTAAAAGTAGAGCATCGGTTTCAGTCAAATCGAGCAAGCGGGAAGCTAGGGAAGAAAGTCCGGGAACATAGTTGTCAGTAGATAGCAGCACCCAAGCTACTGTACAACCGTGCAAGGTTTCCGATCGCAAATTCTTGAGCGATTCTTGCAGCAAATCCTGCAATTGAGGAGACAAACCGGGTTCTACATACTCAGCGATGACCCCCAAACTCGCTCCCTGTTCCATCAACCACGCCAAAGCCATTGCATCTCGCGCCGTTGCGCCCTCAAAGGTTAGGGAACCCGTATCGACGTGGATACCCAGGGCCATGACTGTGGCTTCTGAAGGTAGCAGGCGGGATGCTGTGTCCCCGTTTTCTGTTGAATTATTGAGCTTTTCCCGCAGTTGTTCGACAATTAATGTAGTGGTTGCTCCGACTGCTTCTATCTGGGTGAGTGTGGCGGGTATGTCTAAATCGGCTTGCAGGTGGTGGTCGAAAACGGCTATTTGCTTGATATGTGGCAAGTCTAGCCATTCGGCGGCTTTTCCCAAACGATCGCGCTGGGAGGAGTCTACTATACTAATCGATCGAATTTGTGACGGATTGACCGATCGGCGTTCGATCAGCGGATACTCGTCGCGGTGTAGCGCCAAAAAATCCCGCACTGTCGGGTGACACCCCCCCGTCAGCACAATTCTGGTACCTGGGTGCAGCACGCAAAGTCCCACCGCCGCGCCCAAGCTGTCAAAATCTGCCGTTGTGTGGCACAAAACTAAGTCCATAGCCGAAAATCCCCCTTCTCTCACTCCCAGAGTAGCAATTTCTCGCGCTCTGATACGCGATCGGGCGATCGGGCTTTCACTCTTGGTTTCAGCTTAGCCCGAAAAGCCGCCAGGAATTGAAGTCCCCCTCTTATAGCGAAAGTCCTCGACCGAGGACTTCAGCTTTGAGACAGGGACTTCAGTCCCTCTCCGAATGCGGGTTTGGCCTAGTTGTTGACACCGCCTGGGACTGTAACTTAACCTTTCCAGTTTTCTGTGGAGTAGCGAACAATGATAAAATTAGTCAAAATCTCAAGAGTCGCTGACTCAACCGACAATTTCTCGATCGACCATCAGGATACTGTCATTCGATTTTAGATTTTAGATTTTAGATTTTAGATTTACTCCACGGATAAATCTGCGAGCTTAAATTTTTATCTGAAATCTTGAGATATCCACTCAAAAGTGTCGGGGTACGATACCCGTTTTGGGCGGAATCAGAAACTATAATCTGGAATGTTTATCCAGATTATGGGCAACTATTTGTCAACAACGCACGGCTATATCGACAGGAGAAAAAATGTTATCAATTCTGTTTCAATTGGTTTTACTGGCTTTGGTACTGCTATCTTTTGTGATGGTAGTTGGCGTGCCGGTTGCCTATGCAACTCCCCAAAACTGGAATCAGTCTAAAACTCTGATTTATGCAGGTTCTGGTCTGTGGTTTTTGCTGGTTATTGCAGTGGGCGTTTTGAACTTTTTGGTGGTTTAATATCGTCCGAAGCGATCGAAAAAAGAAGGTAAAAGGTATAAGATAGAAGGCATTTATCAGAATCTTGAAGGTATCCGGCGTTCGGAAAAATCTAAAACAATGACCGAACGCTGGATTATGTATGTTTTTAAACTTGAGATTAAGATGAGATGTTTCTGTTGTATAACTTTTGCCTTCAGGTCTAAAAAAATCTAAAATCTAAAATCTAAAATCTACAAATATGACAGTTTTCGAGGGAACTTTTACTCAAACAGAATCTTTGCGCTTTGCTATTGTCATCGGTCGTTTTAACGATTTGGTTGTCGGCAAACTTTTGGAAGGATGTCAAGATTGTTTGAAGCGCCACGGGGTTAATATTGATCCTCATGGGGATCAAGTAGATTTTTATTGGGTTCCGGGATGTTTTGAAATTCCTTTGGTGGCCCGCCAAGCTGCTCTTTCTCGTCGCTACGATGCCGTAATCTGTCTGGGTGCGGTGATTCGCGGCCAAACTCCGCATTTCGATTTTGTAGCTGGTGAGGTTTCTAAGGGAATTGCTGCGGCTGCTTTTCAAACAGGTGTGCCGGTGATTTTTGGGGTGGTGACGACAGACACGATGCAGCAAGCTTTGGAAAGGGCGGGAATTAAGAGCAATTTGGGCTGGAATTATGGGATGAGTGCTCTGGAAATGGGCAGTTTGATGCGTCAAGTTAATGGTTTGGGCGCAAATTCTTACGGCCAATTGGCTGCTGCGTCTGCTTCAGTGATTTCGGGTGAGGCTAATCGGGCGATCGCCCCTGATGTATCCTCGAATCAAACGGTGTAGTTTCGCCGCAGAAACCGGGTTTCTTGGAGTTTTGTCGCCAGTTACGAGAAATTAAGGCAGAAACCCGGTTTCTTCAGACTACCGCCGCGCCTAGAAACCGGGTTTCTTGGAGTTTAATCGCCAGTTACGAGAAATCTACAGAAACCCGGTTTCTCCAGACAATAAAACCGACACCTGGCAAAAAAAATCGCCTTGTGTGGCCCGATAAAAGGTTGTTGAAAATAGCGCAACACTAACAATTACTTCATCGCCTAGATACTGATTTCTGATTCGGTCGATCGGCGCGATCGGTATTTTGATATTATGGACGCGAGATCATACCAAACTTCACTTCCTATGTCAAGGATTACGAACAACGTTGTCCTAAGTCCTTGTGTAATATTTGAGCTTTCCGCATACTAATCACCAGACAGAGGAAACCACAACATGATCCAAACCATATCCAAAACAATCACGTTTGATGAGTTCGTTGCTTGGTATCCAGAGAACTCTGTCCATAAGTACGAATTACACAATGGAGTAATTGTTGAAATGCCTTTAGGAACCGGCGACCATTCGGAAGTTACGGGTTTTATAACCTCAAAACTAGCGGTTGAAATTGACCGTCGTGAATTACCCTACTCAATTCCAGGTGACTGCTTACTCAAGCTTTCCCGTGACGAAGCAGGTTATCAGCCAGACGTAATAGTCCTAGACAGAACCGCACTTGCAAACGAGCCGCGCTGGAAAAAAGAATCTATCATCACGATGGGGTCTTCGGTGCGACTGGCTGTAGAAGTAGTCAGTACGAACTGGCAAGATGATTACCTGGTTAAAGTAGCTGATTATGAAAGACTGGGTATCCCGGAATATTGGGTTGTAGATTATGCTGCTTTGGGCGGCAGACGCTTCATTGGCAATCCGAAACAACCTACTATCTCGGTTTACCAGTTGGTTGACGGGGAATATCAAATCAACCAGTTTGGGGGAGATGACATAGTTGAGTCGCTGGCTTTTCCAGAGTTGAGGTTGACGGCCGACCAGATTTTTGTCGCTGGCTTGCCGAACTAGCGAGTCGAAATTATGCTTGCGGGCGATCGATCTTCTATGTGACGATCGCATACGGACACGACAACAGTCGATAGCTTTCACTTACACATTGCAGATTATCAAATTGTGTGGTACGATAAAACGTTCTTGAAAATAGCGCAACACTAACAATTACTTCATGGCAACGAAGCCAACGATCGCATTTACTCACCTCGGCTGCGAAAAAAATCGCATCGATACCGAACACATGATTGGCTTGCTGGCTCAAGCGGGCTATCAAGTGGATTCTAATGAAGAATTAGCCGATTATGTTGTAGTCAATACTTGCAGTTTTATCCAAGCCGCGCGAGAAGAGTCAGTCCGCACTTTGGTAGAATTGGCAGAAGCTAATAAAAAAGTAGTCATCACTGGCTGCATGGCACAGCATTTTCAGCAGCAATTGCTCGACGAATTGCCGGAAGCCGTCGCCATAGTCGGCACGGGCGACTATCATAAAATAGTCGGCGTGATGGAGCAGGTCGAAAAGGGCGATCGAGTTTCCCTCGTCTCTAGCGAACCTACTTACATCGCTGACGAAACAACTCCCCGCTACCGCACGACATCGGAAGGTGTCGCCTACCTGCGAATAGCAGAAGGCTGTGACTACCGCTGTGCATTTTGCATTATCCCGCACTTGCGCGGAAATCAACGATCGCGCACGATCGAATCAATTGTCGCCGAAGCTAAGCAATTAGCATCCGAAGGTGTCAAAGAAATTATCTTAATTTCTCAAATTACCACCAATTACGGCAAAGATATCTACGGCGAACCGAAGCTAGCCGAACTGCTGCGCGCTTTGGGCCAAGTAGATGTACCCTGGATTCGGATGCACTACGCCTATCCTACAGGTTTGACTCAGCAAGTTGTCGCGGCAATCCGCGAAACGCCGAACGTTCTACCCTATTTGGATTTACCCCTGCAACACTCGCACCCGGAAATTCTGCGGGCGATGAACAGACCTTTTCAAGCTGGGATTAATGATGCTATAGTCGATCGGCTCAAAGCAGAAATTCCCAACGCCGTGATGCGGACAACTTTTATTGTCGGCTTCCCCGGCGAAACAGACGAACACGCAGCACACTTGCTGGAATTTGTCAAGCGCCACGAATTCGATCACGTCGGAGTATTCACATTTTCCGCCGAAGAAGGTACCCCAGCCTTCAGCTTGCCAAATCAACTGCCATCCGTAAAAATGGAAGTTTGGCGCGATTCGGTAATGGCGGCACAACAACCTATATCATTGAAAAAGAATCAAGAGTCTGTCGGTCAGGTAGTTGATGTCCTGATAGAACAAGAACAGCCAGAGACAGGCGAGTTGATTGGTAGATCCGCCAGATTTTCCCCAGAAGTAGATGGACTCGTCTATGTGACAGGAGAAGCACGGCTGGGATCGATCGTATCTGTGAAAATTGCGAGTGCCGATGTCTATGACCTCTACGGTCAAGTAGAAGTATAGCTCGAACTGTCCCGCCCGCCAAAGCAGCATCAGCCCCGCGCTAAGAGTGTAGCCTCGCGTCGGGATGAGTGCCAGTGAGTTGACGATTCCACTCCCGCGAGTCGAATTCCAAGCCGTGCTGTGGAACAGCGACGGGGTGGATGAGGAAACGAGCAATTCTTCTGATAAAATTGGTACATCTTGACCACCAATGCCGTAAGCGAAAACCAAGCTCAAAGGTACGTGTTGCCAGAAAAAGTATGGGTCTTGGGAACCAGGACTCCTGCCCTTGGAGGCAATGTAAGACCAATAGAATTACGGAGTTCTGGCGGCTGTTGCCAATGAATTGGGAAGCCCGTGGTGTACCGCAGGTCACCGTCGGGTAGTTCACTGTTTTGTTTCTGAATGTAAAGAGTTATGCTAATATAAAGTCAGAAACCAGCGGGGAGAATTTGAGATTGCTTCGCCGTCCGCCCTACACGACAACGGTATCCCGAAAGAGTGTTGAGATGGATAGGCAGTAACGGTCGCTGCATACCCTGTTGAATCCCGCAGACGACGGATTGCGGGATAGCGCCTGAACTAACAAACCTGTAACTACTACTATGTAGTGCAGTTCAGTGGGGCTGGTCATCATCCTCACTATAAAACGCCCTAGAGAGAAAGCTTGCAAGTACCTCAAAGGAAGTCCAATGTACTATTTTAAGAATGTTGGAAGTCGATAACCCGATCGCTGGCGGTTGGTATCGGTGATGTCACAAAATCAAAGACGGCTGTCGAATTGGTAAATTAGTCACCATCGACGGAGCTGCCCTATACTCGATTGCTATTTAAAAAGGTGCGCGCAGGCGCAGCACCACACAGAACTCATAATGAGTTCCTGCCGCCGAGCAGAAATCCGCATCCGAGTTGGGCGACTTAGAAGGCTAAGACTCGTTATTAGGAGCATTAATGAATTTATTGTTTGAAGGCTTAGGTCTTTCGGAAGAACTCGTTCTCCATCTGGAAACACTAGGCTTTACAGAACCTACTCCCATCCAAGTACAAGCAATTCCGCACTTGCTAGCAGGTCGCGACGTTGTGGGTCAAGCCCAAACAGGAACGGGCAAAACGGCAGCATTCTCGTTGCCAATCTTGGAGCGGATCGATCTAGATTTAATTGCGGTGCAAGCACTGGTGCTGACACCGACCCGCGAATTGGCGATGCAGGTAACAGAAGCTATCCGCGATTTGAGCGGTATCAGCAAGGAAGGCCCGGTAAAAGTAGGTCGCTCTCTGCAAGTTCTGACAGTGTACGGCGGTCAATCGATCGATCGCCAAATGCAGCGTTTGAAGCGCGGCGTTCACATAGTTGTCGGGACACCCGGACGCATATTAGATATGCTCAGCCGTGGCAGCCTGAAACTAGACAAAATACAATGGCTGGTTTTGGACGAAGCTGACGAAATGCTCAGCATGGGCTTTATCCAAGATGTGGAAAAAATCTTGGATGCTGCACCAAAAGATCGTCAAACGGCATTTTTCTCGGCGACGATGGAAGCTTCCATTCGGAAATTGGTAGCGCGCCATTTGCGTAACCCAGTCAACGTCACCGTCGAACAGCCAAAAGCAACGCCGAAGCGCATCAGCCAAGGCGTGTACATGATTCCGCGCGGCTGGTCTAAAGCAAGAGCTTTGCAGCCAATTCTAGAAATGGAAGACCCGGAATCGGCGCTGATTTTTGTGCGGACGCGGCAGTCGGCGGCGGAACTTACCAGCCAACTGCAAGCAGCAGGCCACAGTGTGGACGAGTATCACGGTAATTTGAACCAGGCACAGCGGGAACGCTTGCTGCATCGGTTCCGCCAATGTCAAGTCCGCTGGGTAGTAGCGACGGATATTGCGGCGCGGGGCTTGGACGTGGATCACTTGACTCACGTAATTAACTACGATTTACCCGATAGCGTAGAAAGCTACGTTCACCGGATCGGACGCACGGGTCGGGCCGGTCGCGAAGGAACAGCGATTACGCTGATTCAACCGGTAGATCGCCGCAAATTGCGTTTGATTGAACGCCACGTTCGATCGAGCTTGACAGTGCGGAACATTCCGACACGGGCACAAATTGAAGCACGTCAGTTGGAAAAAATGCAGGGTAAAGTTCGCGAAGCTTTGGCTGGCGAACGGATGGCATCTTTCTTACCTCTGGTGTCTGAGTTGTCCGAGGAATACGACTCCCACGCGATCGCCGCTGCAGCATTGCAAATGGCCTTCGATCAAAGCCGTCCGGCTTGGATGGGCGCGGATTACGCTCAACAAGAAGATCCCCCGATTGGTGGAGAAAACAGCGTCAAGCCAATCTTGATCAAGAAGCGGGCTAAGGTGGGTGCGCCCAGCGTTGGTTCTCCTGTTCCTCAGAACAGCTAATTAGTAGGGTGCGCCTCGGCGCGCCTTATTTTCTAATTGAAAAGGTACGCAGTGCGTACCTTTTTTTTATCAGAAAATTGGGTTGAATGAAAACCCTGCGACTTTAGTCCAGGGATGAAATGGCATTTCTAATCGCAAAGATGCAAGTCCTGACTGCAAACCTGTACGCGGGAATTCTTGGACTGTTGTGTAATATCGTTTCCCGTTGCATCGGAATAATAAAATCGAGTCAACAGTTAACACTCAACCATGCAGTTTTTTGACCCGCCCGTCAACAGTCAACAATCAACAGTCAACAGTCAACAGTCAACAATCAACAATCATTGTATGAGTGCAACCAGAATTGATATAATATTTTAGTCTAGCTGCATCCCGACAAGAATCTTTTGCACGCGATCGCCCTTAAGTTCCAAAACCAAATTAGAAGCCTTTTGGTCATTCCTGTAAGTCAACCGAGTGGCTTCACCATGCACAGATTGCCACCCGTAACCGTAAGTTTTAACAACTTTTTGCCTGCCATCTCCTACCTTGATACCATCAATTGTCGCCAACTTGGGATTAGTAGTAGAAATTAAATAAACTTTGCCTTCCCATGCTGCTACCGTCAATTTTGAGTAGGTTAACGTGCGAATATTGCCACTAATTACTGAACCAGCAGATTTAGTTTCGTCTCGCTGCGGTTTTCCCAACTTGCGTTTAGCTTCTTCTACAGACATCCCCAATTTCATGCCGCTAATCTCCAAGCGCGAATAGTCGATCGCTGTGGGCTTTTGTGTCGCGCTCAGCATTGTTTCTAGGGCGATCGCAGTTTTATTCATACCCGCCACAGGGCGAACTAAAGCAGCAAATCCTAAGCTCGAAATTGCGATATTGAGTATGATGCTAGCGACGGCTGTTGTCAGGAACAATTTTACCATTTTTTTTATAGCTTTATTTAGAAAATTCTTCGCCCGATCGCCCGATCGATCCGGAGCAATACTAATAATTTCGAGCCGAGAGAATTCGCACAACAGGTAAAGCCCGCTTGCTGCTGGCTGTTGTTTGCAGGGCGATCGGGCGTTGATGATAATTAATCACCGGAATTGGTGTGATATCCTAACAAAAGCCGTTGCTCCATAAAATCCGCAATTTAGATGACCGCCATAGATTCCACTAAACACCAAAAATCTAAAGCCCTCAAACCCGGAAGCCGCCGCCCCGCTAAAGAGCTTTGCAGCGAATGCGGTTTGTGCGATACATATTATATCCATTATGTCAAGGAAGCTTGCGCTTTCTTAACACAGCATATCGCAGAACTAGAAGCAGAGATTCACGGGCGATCGCGCAATCTCGACAATCCCGACGATTGGTACTTCGGAGTCAGTCAAAATATGATGGCGGCTAAGAAAAAAGAACCAATTGAAGGCGCTCAGTGGACGGGAATTGTCAGCTCAATTGCGATCGAAATGCTAGAAAAAGGCATTGTTGAAGGCGTTGTCTGCGTCCAAAACACCAAAGAAGACCGCTTTCAACCGATGCCAATAATTGCTAGAAATCGCGAAGAAATTCTCGCAGCCAAAGTCAACAAACCAACTCTATCTCCCAACCTTTCAGTATTAGAACAAATCGAAAAATCGGGAATGAAACGACTGTTAGTAATTGGCGTAGGCTGTCAAATTCAAGCATTGCGAACAGTCGAAAAACAACTCGGTTTAGAAAAGCTTTACGTTCTCGGAACTCCCTGTGTGGATAATGTCAGCCGTGCAGGCTTGCAGAAATTCCTAGATACAACTAGCCGCTCTCCTGAAACGGTTGTTGCTTACGAATTTATGCAAGACTTTAACGTTCACTTCAAACACGAAGATGGTTCCGAAGAAAAAGTGCCGTTTTTTGGTTTGAATACTAAAGAATTGAAAGATGTTTTTGCTCCTTCTTGTTTGAGCTGTTTTGATTACGTCAATTCTTTAGCAGATTTAGTTGTCGGCTACATGGGCGCACCTTTTGGTTGGCAGTGGATTGTAGTAAGAAATGACACCGGGCAAGAAATGTTAGACTTGGTAACGGATCAGCTAAACACTCAGCCGGTGATGTCTCAAGGAAACCGCAAAGAAGCCGTTCAGCAAAGTATTCCCGCTTACGAAAAAGGTGTGACTTTACCGATGTGGGCGGCGAAGTTAATGGGAGTTTTTATTGAGAAAATTGGGCCGAAGGGTTTGGAATATGCGCGCTTTTCAATTGATTCTCATTTCACTCGCAATTATCTGTACGTGAAGCGAAATTATCCTGAGAAATTGGAGGCTCATGTGCCGGAATATGCTAAGCGGATTGTCGCGCAGTATAAGTTGCCAGAGGTCTAAACTTGTTGTAGGGCGCATCATATCGTGTCCTGTTAATTACCATTAATAAAAAATGTTTGTAGTGAGGAATTTAGTCCTCGGAATGGATGCGGACTAAATTTCTCACTACAAACCAGTTTTTTTGTGGTAGCTAACGGACGCGCACTAATTCTTGGGTGATTGAAATTATGCAACTCCAAACCCTGTATATTCGCGGGCATAAGTTGGCTGAAGTCCTAGCACAATATCCTCTTTTGGTACTCCCATTTCTACCAATTCATCAGCAATCTGCCTGTCAGTTTGATTTCGCTGAATCCAGATTTTGCCATTTTTAATATCCAAATGAAACACACAGTTGTACACGCGGCGGTGTCCGTCCCATCCTAAATCGACGGCTAGATAGCGGTCTTTTTCTAGATCGAAAATTGTTTCTACCTCGATTTCTCCGTTAATGGGTGCTATCTTGCTATCTTCAATTAGGAGTTTTTGAATGCACTGACGGTAATGCTCTAGTCGATCCATTTGACTATTGCCTCCTGAACAGGGTTGTACACAATAAGCTTGACTTGGTGTTGTCTAACCGATGCTTGAGGTAACTCCCGACTGAAAAAAGATTCGCGGCGTTGCGAGCGGAACTGCCAAATATAGAATGCGAGCTGGTTCGATCTTTTCTAAGACTAAACGATAATTTAAAAATTGTCCGAGGGCGGTATGAAAATCAGAGAGAGCTGAAGCACTTAAAAAGCTCTTGACTTCTACTGCAATTTTATTTCCTGATTTTTCCGCAGCGAGGAGTTTTTATGCTCCAAAATCGATTTCGACTCTCTCATTCTCAGCAAATTCTAGCCTGAGAGGATCGTGAGTAATGACCCACCCAGATTTTTCAAGACCTCGCTTCACAGCATTATGAAATCTATCCTTAGCTGACACTGGTTATACCTCACCTCTAAACCTATCTTAAATGATTGGAGTAAACTTGTAGGGTGCCCAGCGTCAGAAGCTGTTGGATTATTGAAACCATAATGCTAGTGACGCACCCTACGAGTCTAAGCCTGAGTGTCGATCGCCTTGCGGTAAACTATCTTGTCATCGCCTGCTTTGCAGAAGTCGCGAATCCGCGCTTTTTCGTCGTAACCGCACTTGCGGTAGAACGATCGCACGCGATCGAATTCCGGGAGCCCCGACGTTTCCACCAGCAGCACGCGCCCGCCCCGCGCCGTCAACGTTTGTTCAATGTCGCACCGCGTCCTTGTCCCTGGCGATCGGGTAAGATAGCGATTAATTGCAGGTTCCAGGTGCGATCGGTCATCGGTTCGAGTTCGCAGTAGGCGACACCCACGGGCCCGCCGTCGTCATCGGTGATCCAGAAGCGATCGCTATCGTTGTTACCGCTGAAGTAATCAGCCAGCATTTCTTCTACTTCATTGAGTTGGTTCGCCTCGAACAAGCCAGTCGCTTCGGCTAGGGCGATTAGGGCGATCGTATCATCGGGCGCAGTCGATCGAATCATCGCGAACTCCAGTTGAAATCTTGCACCGTGCGTAGCGTCATATTGCATAAAAATGGCGATCGCACATTCCTACAAATCAGCAGCGTGTTCCTTCAATTCGTCCAAAGAAACGTATTCCAAAGTTAAAACGTGAGTCGCCGACAAAACCACGCGCGGCGCACATCCAGCATCCATTGCTTCCTTCCACCGAGAAGCGCACAAACACCAACAATCCCCTGGTTTCAATCCAGGAAATTTAAACTCAGGAACCGGCGTACTCAAATCGTTTCCCATTCTTTTGGTGAATTGCAAAAAATCTTCTGTCAGTTGGGCGCAAACAGTGTGAGCCCCCAAATCCCCGCCGCCCGTATTGCATTTTCCGTCTCGATAATATCCCGTCATGGGCGACGTACAGCAAGTCTCTAATTTTCCGCCCAGCACATTTGTAGCTTCCGTCACCATCACAACTCCTCCGCAAAACTCTTCGATCTAATTTTACACAAAAGCTAGTTGTTTATAGATATTTTTCCATGACAAAGTTGATTAATTTTTGACCCCTCCGTTCTACTTCTTGCTTTTTAATCACCATAAATCCCTGGGTTTCAAAAAAAACTCTAGCTGTAATGCTGGCTTCGGCAAATAACTTTTTAAGTCCTAATTCTTGGGCTTTTGACTCAATTTGTGTTAAAATAAGCTTGCCAACTCCTTGTCTTTGAAAGTCTTTGTGACAGTAAAAGCGATCGATATGGCCGCTTACTTCTAATTCCCCAAAACCTGCAATTTTATCACCTTCTTCTGCTACGAAAGTAAATTTACTGCTTAAACTTTTAGTCCAACTTTTAATATCGATATCGGCTGGAGCCCAAGCATCTACTTGGGCTTTTGTGTAATCGCGGATATTGACTTCGTGCACGGTGTCGTAGAACAGTTTTATAATTTTTTGGGTGTCGCCGATTTCGTAGGTTCGGATTTTCATAATCATTCAGGTGCAGATTCGCACGATTGGCGGGTTTTGGACGGAGATTGATTGCGGGTGTTTGGGATTTTGGGCTAAACCCGCCCCGACAAATCGACTCTAAAAATAATTTTACTGCACCCTTGACAAGCTCCGCTAGTCTGTGCAAGATTAATTATAACAACTGTTCGATATACCTTATTTTTCCAAGCTCAGCCACCAAAAGCCTGTTTTGTATTCGGTTATACTATATCGGATGTTCGATATAGGAATATTTAGTCGATCGCCCTTAAATCTCCGATCACCTAGGATCTGGAATAAAAAATCAGAAGATAGATCGACCTATGCCAAAGATAGTTGACCGCGAATTGTACCGCAAAGAACTGCTGAACAAAAGTTTTGAGCTCTTTGCCGAAAAAGGCTATTCCTCCGTCACAATGCGAGAAATTGCATCAGGAATTGGAGTTTCTACAGGCACGCTGTACCACTATTTCCCAAGCAAAGAAAGCTTGTTCGAGCAGTTAATTGAATACTTGAGTTATGAAGATACCAAAGAAGAAGAACTAGCAGAGTTGGGAAATCCACCCACCCTGGGAGAAAGGATTCAAGAAATGATGAATTATCTGGCAAAGAATGAAGATTATATTATGAAGAGCTTGTTGATAATGTTTGATTTTTGTCAGAACAAAAATCGCCAAGATATTGACAACAACCATGCTCTTCAGCAAGCAGGAAAGCGTTACGAAGAGGCAGTATGTTGCTACTTGGGTGTTTCCGATCCGGCCATTGCTATATTTATCATCAACTCTGTTGACGGCTTGCTGGTAAGAAGGTTTTATCAGGGGGAAAGGATATCTTTTTCTGAACAAGCGAATTTATTAAAAGAAATGCTGCTGGCTTATTTAGAAAAAAAACAACCGTAAATATAGGAGGAATATGAATTTTCAATATTTCATCAAGCCTAAAAATAAATTGGTAATGGGATTAGTAATTGCTGGCGCTGCTATTAGTGTTGGTACAACTTTTTACGGGATTTCTCAGTTTGGATCTTTAGCTAAAAATGCTGAACCTTTGTCGGTAGAAACGCCGCCGCCCAGGAAAATCACGGCATTAGGAAGATTGGAACCGCTGGGGGAAGTGATTCGCTTGGGAGTGTCGCAGACGTTGGATGGCGATCGCATTGCGAAGCTTTTAGTCAAAGAGGGCGATCGCGTGAAAGCAGGGCAGTTGATCGCGATTTTGGATGCGGGCGATCGGCTAAAATCTGCTTTAGACGAAGCCAAAGAAAAAGTCAAAGTTGCTGAAGCCAATTTAGCAAAGGTAAAAGCCGGTGCCAAGTCGGGAGAAATTGCAGCACAATCTGCCACAATTGGCAAGCTAGAAGCGGAATTGCAAGGAAATCAGGCGGCGCAACAAGCAACAGTCGATCGCATCCAAGCGCAATCGCGAGGTGAAAGAACCGCACAACAAGCAACTATCAGCAGAATCACCGCACAATGGCAAGGAGAAAGGAAAGCACAAACAGCAACAATTAGCAGAATAACTGCACAGTGGCAAGGAGAAAAAACAGCACAAACAGCCGCAATTAACAAATTAAAAGCCGAGTCTAATAATGCAGAAACCGAATATCTGCGGCACAAACAACTCGTTGACGAAGGCGCAATTTCTAAATCCGTAATGGACACCAAACGGCTGACGTTAGAAACAAGTCGCCAGCAAGTTAAAGAAGCCGAAGCAAATCTCAGCCGCATCAACAATACGGCAAAACAACAGCTTGAAGAAGCCGAAGCAAATCTTGCCCGAATTAACAGTACAGGAATTCAGCAACTTAATGAAGCCGAAGCAAATCTTGCCCGAATTAACAGTACAGGAATTCAGCAACTTAATGAAGCCGAAGCAAATCTCGATCGCATTAAAAATAGTGGTAGCGAACAAGGGAAAGAAGCCCAAGCAACTCTCGAAAGAATAGGCGAAGTTCGGCCCGTAGATATCCAAGTAGCGCAAACCGAAATCAACAGCGCCATCGCCCAAGTCAAGCGCGCCCAAACCGAATTAAATCAAGCTTATATCCGCACTCCTAACTCCGGAAAAATCCTGAAAATTCACACTCGCCCAGGGGAAAAAATCAGCGATGACGGGATTGCAGACGTGGGAGAAACTGAGCAAATGGTAGTCGTCGCCGAAGTTTACCAAACGGACATCGGCAAAATTAAGGTTGGACAAAAAGTAGCCGTTACTAGCCAAGCATTTTCAGGAGAATTAGCAGGAACAGTTAAAGAAATTGGGTTGAAAGTTAGTAAGCAAAACGTGTTTAGTAACCAGCCGGGAGAAAACTTGGACAGCCGAGTTGTGGAAGTTAAAATTCACTTAAATCCTGAAGCTAGCAAACAAGTTGCAGAATTGACCAATTTGCAGGTACAAGTAGCAATTCAAAATTAGGGAGATTCTGAAAATGGCAGAATTTGGGCCTGATCCAAACCGACCTTATCCGATGGTAGACCAGCGCCGGGTTTGCTTTATCAAAAACTTTGTTAAATCGCCCAATATTATTGTCGGTGATTACTCATACTACGACGATCCGATCGACCCGGAAAACTTCGAGAAAAACGTACTTTACCATTACGGGAGTGAGAAATTAATTATTGGTAAATTTTGTGCGATCGCCACCAACGTCAAATTTATCATGAACGGTGCAAATCACAAACTCGACGGCATTTCTACCTATCCATTTCCTGTTTTTGGCAACGGCTGGGAAACGGCGATGAATCTATTAATCGAACTACCAAGTAAAGGCGATACTGTCATCGGCAATGATGTTTGGATCGGTTATGAGTCGGTGATTATGCCGGGAGTCAAAATCGGCGATGGTGCAATTATTGCTGCTAAATCTGTTGTGGTAAAAGATATTCCCGCTTACACGGTTGTTGGTGGAAATCCCGCAGGTTCAATCAAGCAGCGTTTTAGCGATGATGAGGTTGCACAACTGTTACAAATTCGCTGGTGGGATTGGGAGATTGATAAGATTTCACGCAATATTAATTTAATTATGCAATCTGATATTCCAGCGCTGATTAAGGCTGATCAGACTTAGGCACTCGCCCACAAAGAAACCGGGTTTTTCACCGATATTAAAGGCTGCGATGCAATATTTTCGTAAAAAACCGGGTTTCTGCCGACCGGATTATCCCAATTACTAATTCCCAAAATTTATGTTTCGCAAAACACCCCTTGCTTGGTTGCAAGTAACCAGAGAAAAAACTCGTCTTGCGGTTGCTATCGCCGGAATTGCCTTTGCAGATATTCTGATTTTTGTGCAATTAGGATTTCAAGATGCACTCTTCGATTCTGCTGTTAAGCCGCACGAAAGTTTACAGACAGATTTAGTTTTAATTAATCCTCAATTTGAAACTTTTGCTGCGGTAAAACAGTTCAACAGAGAACGAATTTATCAAGCACAAGGAGTTGCAGGAGTCAAGTCCGTAAGTTCATTATATATTGGGATGGGACAGTGGCGAAATCCCACAAACCGCACTACGCGAGGGATTTTGATTTTTGGGATTGATCCGGGAAGCACAACATTTAATTTGCCGGATGTCAATCAAAAGCTAGCTAAAATTCAAATGTTCAATCATGTGTTGTTTGACCAAGCTTCTCGACCTGAATATGGCGAGATTGCCAATATTTTCAACAAACAATCTAGCCTCGAAACTGAACTAAATAAACGCAATATTCAAGTAGGAGGAGTCTTCACTCTGGGTACTTCCTTTGTGGCTGACGGTAATGTGATTGCTAGCGATTCTACGTTCATGAATTTATTTCCCGATCGCAAACCGGATGAAATTGATGTGGGTTTGATTCAGTTGCAGCCTGGGGCTGATATTGTCAAAGTTCAATCTATGTTGAAAGCTATATTGCCGGATGATGTCAAAGTTTTAACTTTAGCGGAATTTGCTGAAATAGAAAAGGCTTATTGGGGAAATGCTACTCCGATTGGTTTTATTTTCGGATTCGGTACAATTATCGGGTTCGTTGTTGGTCTGATTATTGTTTACCAAATTCTTTATTCGGATGTTTCGGATCACTTGGCTGAGTACGCGACTTTAAAAGCAATGGGATATAGCGATCGCTATTTAGTCGGAGTTTTAGTTCAGGAAGCTTTGTTATTAGCTGTTTTGGGCTTTATACCGGGAATTGTTTTGGCTAACGGGTTGTATTCTTTGGCTCAATCTGCTACATTGCTACCGATTTCGATGACTGCAAATCGAGCGACTGTTGTGTTGGGTTTGACGATTGTGATGTGTACTGGTTCTGGGGCGCTGGCTTTGCGGAAATTGCAATCAGCCGATCCGGCAGATATTTTCTAAAACAAAACTCGGCGGTTGAAACCGATCCTACACAAACAAAGTCTGCCTCCGCCGACTGAAGAATAAGCGGTAAAATAAATCACCAAAAATCACTATGCAAACCCTAAATTCTCCCGCAAATTTCGATAAAAATATCATAAATAAACCAGTAATTTCAGTCAAAAATCTCAACCATTATTTCGGTCAAAGTTCCCTCAAAAAACAAGCTTTATTTGACATTAATCTCGATATTAACCCCGGTGAAATAGTAATTATGACGGGGCCCTCTGGTTCGGGGAAAACGACTTTATTGACGATGCTAGGTGGTCTGCGATCGGCTCAAGAAGGGAGTCTCAATATTCTGGGGGAAGAAATACGCGGCGCTAGTAAGAATCAGTTAACTAAGTTGAGAAAGCAAATTGGTTATATTTTTCAAGCGCATAACTTGATGACGTTTTTGACGGCTAAGCAAAATGTGCGGATGTCTTTGGAATTGCACAAGGAAATGCTAAATCAGAATATGGATGCTTTGTCAATATCCATGTTGGAATCTGTGGGTTTGACCGATCGCGTTAATTATTACCCTGAAAATTTGTCGGGAGGACAAAAACAAAGGGTGGCGATCGCCCGCGCGTTAGTCAGTCGCCCTAAAATAGTTTTAGCGGACGAACCTACGGCGGCTTTAGATAAACAATCCGGGCGAGATGTGGTGGAAATCATGCAGAAACTAGCAAAGGAACAAGGCTGCACGATTTTGCTAGTGACGCACGACAACCGTATTCTCGATATTGCCGATCGCATTATCTACATGGAAGACGGGCGTTTAGTCACAAATTTAGCCGATCGACCTTAATCACATCTTCACTTGGCAGGGCCTACAGCCTCGATCGCAGCTTCGAGGGCGATAGATACATGAGTCCAATGAGTTCCCCCCTGACAAAAAGCCACATAGGGCTCGCGCAGAGGCCCGTCAGCCGAAAACTCGGAGGTACTCCCATCAATAAAAGTACCTCCAGCCATCACCAATTGACTCTCGTACCCCGGCATCGGCGCCGGCACCGGATCTAAATAGGAACCCACCGGAGAATTTTGCTGAACCGCCCTACAAAAAGCAATTAACTTATCAGCAGAACCGAATTCGATCGCCTGAATCACATCCCTGCGCCTCGCCAAGGGAATCGGATTCACCCGATAACCCAACTTATAAAAAACGTAAGCCGTCAAATGATTACCCTTCATCGCCTCCCCCACAAACCCAGGGGCCAAAAATAAACCCTGAAACAGCAAGCGATTCAAATCAAAAGTTGCGCCCCCGCTGCTGCCAATTCCCGGTGCCGTCAAGCGACAAGTTGCCGCTTCTACCAGATCGGCCCTCCCGGCGACGTAACCTCCTGTGGGGACGATCGTACCCCCCGGATTTTTGATCAAAGAACCAGCCATGAGATCCGCACCCACAGCAGTAGGTTCGCAATCCTCAACAAACTCCCCGTAACAATTATCAACAAAGCAAATTGTGCTAGGATTCTGATGTTTGACTAGATCGATGATTTTTTTAATCTCAGAAATAGACAAACTCGGTCGCCAAGAATAACCGCAAGAGCGCTGGATCAAAACCAGGCGAGTCTTTGCTGAAATAGTAGAGCTCAGTGTCTGCCAATCCACACTTCCTTCGCGAGTTAGAGGCAACTCACGGTAACTAATGCCAAACTCAATCAGTGAACCTTGACCTTGCCCCCGCAAGCCGATCACTTCTTCTAAAGTATCGTAGGGAGAACCAGCCACTGCCAACATTTCGTCACCAGGACGTAGGATGCCAAAAAGAGCACAGGCGATCGCGTGAGTACCCGAAACAAACTGTACCCGCACAGCCGCCGCCTCTGCCCCTACTACCGCGGCAAACACCGCGTCTAAAGTTTCCCGACCCAAATCGTCGTGGCCGTAACCCGTAACCCCTGCAAAATGCTGGACTCCAACCCGGTGGCTGCGAAAAGCTTTTAAGACTCGTTGAAGATTTTGCTTGACTGTTGCGTCAATACCAGAAAAAATCTGAAAGAGTGCCTGTTCTGCTTCCTGTAGCCGTGAAACGCTATTCATCTATAACCTCGCTCACCATTTGCGTGCGCGCCGTCGATTATCGCGTAAATACGGCCTCTAGTTTGTAAACATAATATATTCATGACGATTGCAACTTCCAAAAAAACTTCTCCTGATTGGCCTGTCATAGGCTTTATGGCCTTTCTGCACATCGGCGCTTTATTTGCTTTACTGCCGGGTAATTTTAGCTGGTCTGCTGTCGGCTTAGCAGTATTCCTGCACTGGGTAACAGGTGGTTTAGGGATTACTCTAGGATTTCACCGTCTCGTTACGCACCGCAGTTTTCAAACACCCAAATGGCTAGAGTATTTTCTAGTTATTTGTGGCACCCTGTCCTGTGAAGGCGGCCCGATCGACTGGGTAGGAATGCACCGATTACACCACATACATTCTGACACCGAAACAGACCCCCACGATTCTAATCAAGGCTTCTGGTGGAGCCACATGGGCTGGATGCTCTCGGATCTACCGATCAGAGTTGAAATTCCTCGCTTTACCAAAGACATCGGCGACGACCCAGTATACAAGTTTCTCCAAGCATATTTTATACCCATCCAAGTCGTGTTCGGTGTGTTGCTTTATTTATTAGGCGGCTGGTCTTTCGTGGTTTGGGGCGTATTTATGCGGATCGTGGTGGTGTTCCACTGCACTTGGCTGGTTAACAGCGCTACCCACAAATTTGGCTACCGCACCTACGAGTCGGGCGATGGCTCGACCAACTGCTGGTGGGTTGCTGTCCTCACCTACGGTGAAGGCTGGCACAACAACCACCACGCCTTTCAATACTCCGCTCGCCACGGTCTCCAATGGTGGGAAATCGACATCACTTGGATGACTATTCAACTGCTACAATCGCTGGGTTTGGCAACCAAAGTGAAATTAGCAGAAAAATAGTCAGTTGATAATTGGTAATTGGTAATTGGTAATTGGGCATTGTTGACTGCCAACTGCCAACTGCCAACTGCCAACTGCCAACTGACTAATTAGCCAGTTTTGGCGATCGGGTCAGGTTGCGTTGAACACAGATTGAATCATCTGGCGCGATCGACCCAACCAACACCACAATCAGTTATAATAGAACCAGAAACAAAAAATTTTGTTTTGCCGCCAAAATTTTTAATTTCACAATTAAATCGTAAATCTTTTTCGATCCTCATCCAAAATCTAGGGGAGCATCTGATTTTTTAAAAAAAGCATTTTTTACAAAGCGTGCTGTCGGGAACTCCCGATAGCACTATTAAATGCAAAACACAGACACTCCCAAATCTATCATTCATTCTCGCTCAGTTTGGGCAAGCGTGCACCAAAACAGTTCGCGACTCAATCCAAACTCTTATACGTGAATTCCAGTCTGCATCTCATCAGAAATCAAAAAAAAGAATGACAATAGCAACACAAGAAAAACTCCAATACAATTGGAAGCACGTTATTAGTTTAGCAGGACTGCATATCGGAGCTTTGTTCGCATTTTTACCGAGTAACTTCAACTGGACAGCAGTTGGTTTAACAGTATTCATGCACTGGATCACCGGCGGTTTAGGAATAACTCTCGGATGGCACCGCCTACTCACCCACCGCAGCTTTCAGACACCAAAATTCGTAGAATACTTTCTAGCATTTTGCGGAGCCCTGGCCTGTCAAGGAGGAATAATTGATTGGGTTGGGCTGCACCGCTTGCACCACACCCACTCCGACCAAAATGCGCTCGACCCTCACAATGCCCAGAATGGTTTTTGGTGGAGTCACCTCGGCTGGATGCTTTATAAAGGCCCCGCCCACGCTGAAATTGCTCGCTGCACAAAAGACATTTCCAGCGATCCGTTTTACCAATTTTTGCAAAACTACTTTCTCCCCATACAAATCGTCTTTGGCGTGTTGCTTTACTTCGCCGCAGGCTGGCCCTTTGTAGTTTGGGTAATTTTTGTCCGCTTAATTTTGGTGTATCACTGCACTTGGTTTGTAAACAGTGCAACTCACAAGTTTGGCTACCGCACCTACGAAACTAAAGATAGTTCTACTAATTGTTGGTGGGTTGCGGTTTTGACTTACGGCGAAGGCTGGCACAACAATCACCACGCTTTTCAATACTCTGCCCGTCACGGTATGAAATGGTGGGAAATTGACTTTACTTGGATGACAATTCAAGTCTTGGAAGCGCTAGGTTTGGCTAGTAAGGTTAAATTACCAGCAAAATAGCAGTAATTCAGTCCTAGAGGCAGAACCTCTTTAGGGTGTGCCGAACCGCGCACCTTACCGCTTCAGAAACCGGGTTTCTTTGAGAAACCCGGTTTTTTTGTGACTAATAACCAGTGACTAATAACCAGTGATATCAATTCCCGTTGCACTCCTGGGGAATTGTTGACTGTTGACTGTTGACTGTTGACTGTTGACTGCGGGTCGAAAAACTGAATTGTTGAGTATTAACTGTTGACTCGATTTTATTATTCCGATGCAACCGGAAACGATATGACTAATGACTACTGACTAATGACTACTGACTAAGGATCGAAAACTTAATAACTTAAACACCTCCTACAGTCCTCTCTCCTGTAAGTTGCCACATCAAAGGAGGCAGAGCCTCCGCACCTGCATTACCAGGCAGAGCCTGGTAACGAGCAATGACTAATGACTACTGACTACTGACTAATGACTAATGACTACTGACTAATGACTACTGACTACTGACTAATGAGACCGTTTTTGGTCGCTGCGGCCGCGCAAATATTCTGCTAAAAATGCCAATCCTCCCGAACCTACTATTAACAGCACGCTGAGAGCATTAATATCAGGTTTCACTCCAGTCCGAATCCGGCTAAAAATTTCCATCGGCAGAGTTGTAGTCCCGCTACCTGCGGTGAAACTCGCAATCAAAAAATCGTCCATGCTGAGGACAAAAGACAGCAGACAACCAGAAACAATACCAGGTAATAATTGAGGTAATAAAACCTGCATAAAAGCCTCAACAGGTGTTGCACCCAAATCTAAGGCAGCTTCTTCTAAATATGGGTTTAAATCCGCCAATCTAGTAGAAACAGCTAGAGCGATGTAAGCCAGACAAAACACAACGTGGGCGGCGACAATTGTCCACAAACTTAGAGGAATAGCGAGGGCTGCTAAAAATACCAGAGTAGCAACCGCGCTGGCAATATCTGGAATAATAATCGGCAAGTAGGAAACTCCCTGATATAAACTTTTCCCAGGAAAGCGGTAGCGGGCTAAACCAACGGCCATTAAAGTTCCGAGTACAGCCGAGATTGCAACTGCACAAATAGCGACTGTTAAACTATTTCTGAGGGCAATTAATATTCGCGTATCGCTAAATAATTGAACGTACCAATTTAAGGTAAATCCTTCCCAGCCGGCACTAAAACGCGATTTGTTAAAGCTGTAAAATGTGAGTACCAATATGGGTAGGTACATATAAAAAAACATGGAGATGGCAAATATGACTTGCCAAGAAATTTTAAATTTAGGTTTTAAGTACATATCGGGTGGTATTTCCTCCTGTGGATTGTTGGTGGGATTTTCCATGTCTCGTTAATCGCGAATTGGTAATTTGGGAATTGGGAATTGGGAATTGGGAATTGGGAATTGGGAATTGGGGATTGGGAATTGGGAATTGGGAATTGGGAATTGGGAATTGGGAATTGGGAATTGGGAATTGGGAATTGGGGATTGGGAATTGGGGATTGGGAATTGGTAATTGGGAATTGGGAATTGGAATTGGGAATTGGTAATTGGGAATTGGTAATTGGGAATTGGGAATTGGTAATTGGTAATTGGGAATTGGGAATTGGGAATTGGAATTAACAAATAACCAATAACAAATAACAAATAACAAATAACCAATAACCAATAACCAATAACCAATAACCAATAACTACTGACTACTGACTACTGACTAAACTGCATTACGATCGCCATATTTGAGCAAAAGGGCAATTCCGATACTCACTGCAAAAATTAATACCATACTCAGAGCCGAACCCAGCCCCCAATTTTGTGTTGCTCCCAAAAACTGATTGTAAATCAAACGAGCGGCTGTCATGCTGGAAGCTCCACCGAGCAATTCGGGATCGACAAAATCGCCCAGACAGCTAATAAATACTAGCAAAGAGCCTGCTGCAATTCCCGGCATTGTTTGAGGTACTGTCACTTTCCAGAAAGTTTCTACCGGATTCGCGCCCAAATCTTGAGATGCTTCTAACAATCTGCGATCGAGCTTTTCCAAAGAAGCGTAGAGAATTGTGACGATATAAGGCAAATAGCTGTAAGCCATGCCGATGAGAACGGCGGAACTTTGATTTAACAATTCTAGAGGAGGGATGCCTACAAGGGCTAAGACCGAGTTGAGAACGCCCGTAGGACGCAGTATTGTAATCCAAGCATACGATCGCAACAGCGAAGAAGTCCACAGCGGCAACACAAAGCCCAATAATGTTAAATTCCGCCACTTCGGCGAGACATTGAGGGCTATCCAGTAAGCGACGGGAAATCCCAGCACCAAACAGAGTATGGTAGTTCCAGTTGCGAAAAAGAGCGATCGACCCATCACCTGCAAATTCAGCGGTTCAAACACTCGCAGGTAGTTGCCGATTCCCGAAGGATTCACCAAATCTCCCGGCTTAATATTTGGTACCAAACTAAGCTGAAAAATCACCAGAGTTGGTATTACTAATAATAAAACTAGGAACAAGCCAGAAGGGCCGAGCAATGCTAGCGGCCCAGCCCACGACGACCACGGGGAGGCGGTTTCAGCTTTTACGGGATCTGTGGGAGGAATCGGAGGGGGAGCTTTGGTGGAAACAGCCATAAATAATAGTTTTGATTTTTTAACCGCTGATGAACGCGGATTAACGCGGATATAATACGGATGTATGCAGTGGGCGATCGACTGTGGGGGCGGATTGATGTAAAATTTGGATAAAAGTCAGAGATTGCGTGTAAAGTCCGCCCTACAGGTGAGGATCAGCCGCTGGTTAATTTAGTCCAATAGCGATCGTACACTTCCATAAATTTCCCTACCGGAGCAACACCTTCGCAATTTCTTAAAACAGCTTCCGAGGGGAAAAGAATTTCGTTTTCGCGGACTTCCGGCGTTAACAAACTAAAAGCATCTTCCGAAGGAGTTGAAAAACTGAGCCGTTCTACTAAAGAAGCAGCGATATCGGCTTGCAGCATAAAGTTAATCCATTTATAAGCTGCTTCGGGATTGGGAGCACCTTTGGGAATTACTAAAGTGTCTGTCCACAAAGAAGAACCACTTTTTGGCACGATATATTTCAATTTATCGTTATCTGGAATTACTTCATTAGCATCAGAAGAATAACACATGGCTATCTTCAAATCGCCAGTCAGCATTTGCGGCCGCCAAGCATCTGTGGTAAAAGATGCGATCGCAGGTTTGAGCTCCACCAACTTTTCGTAAGCTTTTTTGACTTGCTCTGGGTTCGTAGAATTGAGGGAATAGCCAAGCATCCGCAACGCAGCACCCATAACTTCTCGAACATCGCTTGCTAGCGTCATTCGTCTTGCTAACTCCTGTTTGTGTTGCCACAAATAGTTCCAATCGACCGGAGCTTCTTTGAGTTGTTCGCTGTTGTAAATCAAGCCTGTGGTTCCCCAACTCAAAGGGACGCTGTAGCGGTTTCCTGGGTCGTAGACAGGGTTTTGGAACTGTTTTTTGAGCCGATCGAGTCCGCCCAAAATCGAGTGGTCTAATTTAGTCAACAGCTCCAGTTCGGTCATCTGAACCACCATGTAGTCAGACGGGTAAATGATGCTGTAGGCGCGGCCTCCGCCGGCTTGAACTCTAGCCAGCATTTCTTCGTTGGAACTAAACACGTCGGCTACTACGCGAATGCCTGTTTTTTCGGCAAAGCGATCGAGCAAAGCTTTATCGGTATAGCCAGCCCAAGTATAGATGAAAAGTTGGTCGGCAGCACCTGTGACGGGAGGAGCAGATTGTACGTCTGCCAGTCGCCAGCCGCAACTCGAAAGGGCTAAGCCGGAAATTGTCGCCGCCGAATTTTTTAGGAACTGACGGCGTGTCGAATTAGCCGGGAAAATCCTGGAAATTGGTAGATTTGTCGGAGGCACAGTTTGATTTTAGATTTTAGATTTTAGATTTTAGATTGGGGAATTGGGGATTGGGAATTGGGAATTGGGCATTGGGAATTGGGAATTGGGAATTGGGAATTGGGCATTGGGAATTGGGCATTGGGAATTGGGCATTGAGAATTGGGCATTGAGAATTGGGCATTGAGAATTGGGAATTGAGAATTGGGAATTGGGCATTGGGCATTGGGAATTCTCCTATTTTCCCATTTTCCCCCTCTCCCTCTCTCCCTCTCTCCCCCTCTCCCATTCTCCCCCTCTCCCCCTCTCCCATTCTCACCCTCTCCCTCTCTCCCCCTCTCCCATTCTCACCCTCTCCCTCTCTCCCCCTCTCCCATTCTCCCCCTCTTCCTCATTAGGATCGATCGCCCAAAGCAAGGCAATCAGTAGTTCCCCAGTAGGCATAAATCGGCGTGTTTTGGTCTGGGAAAGAGCCGCCGGTATTTGGCTGGCGCACCGTAATTTTATCGCCAGAGGTCAACTCAACCACGTAATGAACGTGAGTGCCCATGTACATAGTATTTTTGAGCCGCCCTTCAAAACAGTTGACCGACACTTCCGGCTGGTATAGATTCAAATATACTTTTTCCGGTCGGACGCTGACCACCACAGAGTCGCCTGTGACACCATTCCACATATCTGACTGCTGAACGATTATTTTCAGATTGGCCGAGGTGCGAACTGTGAGAGTCGATCGGTCGATCGACTCCACCGTACCAGAAAACAAATTCGTATCCCCAATAAAATCCGCCACAAAAGCCGTCTGCGGACACTCATAAATTTCTTCGGGAGAACCGATTTGCTCAATTCGGCCCTCGTGCATCACCGCAATCCTGTCTGACAGACTCATCGCCTCTTCTTGGTCGTGAGTCACCATCACAAAAGTCAAGCCTAATTCTTGATGCAAATTCGACAGTTCCAACTGCATCTGCTTCCGCAATTTCAAATCTAGAGCCCCCAGCGGTTCATCTAGCAGTAGTACCGCCGGTCGATTTACCAGAGCTCTCGCCAAAGCCACCCGCTGCTGCTGGCCGCCCGACATTTGACCGGGAAACCGGTTGGCGAAAGATTCCATTTTCACCAATTGCAAAACTTCTTTTACCCGTTCTTCAATTTCCGTTTTCCCCAATTTTTTAATCCGCAGTCCAAAAGCGATATTGTCCCAGACATTCATGTGTCCGAACAAAGCGTAGCTTTGAAACACGGTATTTACCGGACGGCGGTAAGCTGGAGTGTTAGTCATCGACTGGCCGCGAATCATCAATTCGCCCGCCGAGGGAGTCTCGAAGCCAGCGATTAAACGCAGCGTCGTAGTCTTACCGCAGCCGGAGGGGCCGAGAATGCTAAAAAATTCTCCTTGTCGAATGCTGATGTCAACTCCGCGAACCGCGGTTTCGCCGTTAAATACTTTAAAGACCTTGCGGAGTTCAACGTCAAGCGCTGTATCCGTTGCTGTCGTACCTTGGTTGAGTGCTGTCTGAAACATATTCGCCCTTTCCTGGGGTTAATGCACGCCGCTTGAATACAGTTTAACTTTAGATTTTTCTGTATTTTAGGCGAGGAATGTTCGATGTAACAGGTTTTGGGATTTGTTCTTTCAATTCTATCTCAGAGTGTTCCTGGGTAAGTCTGAATGTTTTGTGTCGCGCGATCGAGTTCGATCGACTCCCCAACTATTGATTCTCAGGAATTGGAGTAGGAGATGGTGTTGGTGATTTCTCTGGTTTGGGTGCTTCTGCTTTTTGCCATTCTGACAAAGGTCGATTGACAGCATTTTTAAAGTCAAAAGGCACTAGCAGCACGGGCAAATTTTCGGCTGAATTTGGAGGGGGCGCTTCCCCCGGATTGGCTAGAGCGTACAAGAAGCGGCCGCTAAAGTCTGTTTTCCCTAAAACTAGGCGGTGAGTTTCCTGGTTGTCCAGCTTGACTGTGACTGTAGCTTGGGGTTTGTCTAGACCGTATTCTGGGAGTTTAGCCGCGGTAGTATTAATCGTGCGATCGCTCTTTCCTGTCGCCAGCCTGTCTAGCAAAAAATCCACCGAAGCCTCACTCGCGTGCGCTTGCACCGGCAATTTCATTTCCCAGCTAGACTTGCCTCCTTTTGTAGCATAAACTCGCTGAAAAGTCAAGATTTTTTCAGGAGTTTTTACTGTAAAAAATTGTATGCGATCGGACTTAAAATTAAAAATTTTCTGTTTGTTTTCCTTCGCCGCTTCCTGCTGGGGAGACACCTGCATTTCGTACACAGAAACAAACCCAATCATGCTTAGCGCGACGGCTATCAATACAAATGTATTTTTCTGCAATTTCATAATAACTGGGAATTGGGCATTGGGAATTGGGCATTGGGCATTGGGCATTGGGAATTGGGCATTGGGCATTGGGCGAAGCGGAGGGATTGGGCATTGGGCATTATTGACTGTTGACTGTTGACTGTTGACTGTTGACTGTTGACTGTTGGTTATTTGTTATTTGTTATTTGTTATTTGCCACATCAAAGGATTAACAATTAGCAACTGACAACTGACAACTGACAACTGACAACTGACAACTAATTTATCTTCTCTTCCACCAGATAGTGCCACCAATTACCAGTCCGAGTAAGGGCCAAACTAGCCAAGCTAAAATCAGCAATCCTATTTGGATGACCGTCATATTAATGCGACGGTTGGTAGATTTTTTCGGACTTATAGAAAGGCTTTGTTGGTCTGGTTTACTCAACCAACTGACAGAGTTGAGAAATACGTCACTATTGAGTTGTTGCTCAAACCAACCGTTAGTCACAAATTGAGATGTGCCAATTACTACCATGCGCGATGTTTTTTGAGAACTTGATGGTACAGAAGGAGTTGTGGTTGGCTTCGGAGATGGTGTCGGAGATGGTGTGGGTGTTGGGGAACTTTCGGGAGATGTTGTGGGTGTTGGGGAAGCTGTCGGTAATACTGGCGGCGTAGCTTCTTGGGAGACAATCACTGAGTAGCTAATTGGGGAAGCTGTCGGCGATGTTGTTGGAGATGGGGATGTTGTCGGAGATGGCGATGTTGTCGGAAATGGCGAATCTGTTGGAGATGGCGATGTTGTCGGGGATGGAGAATCTGTCGGCGATGGAGAATCTGTCGGCGAAGTTGTTGGAGATGGCGAAGTTGTTGGAGATGGCGATGTTGTTGGAGATGGCGATGTTGTTGGAGATGGTGAAGTTGTTGGGGATGGCGAATCTGTTGGGGATGGCGAATCTGTTGGGGATGGCGAATCTGTTGGGGATGGCGAATCTGTTGGGGATGGCGAATCTGTCGGCGATGGCGAAGTTGTCGGCGATGGCGATGTTGTCGCAGATGGAGAAGGCGAGGGTGAGGGTTTTAAGGGAGTGCTGTCAGCGCCCGATCGCACTAAAGCCACACCTAATAATAACGGGCCTTGTCGATCGGTCTTCTGATCGAACTCCAATTTCTTAGTCGTCAAATCGCTTTCCGCCCAACTTTCCTGACTCGTCCACAGCAGCGGTTGTTCTTCTATCCCTGCTACGGGCGTGGTTTCCAAAGCACGCGCAAACGGATAAAATGAAATGCCGGTGCCGAAACTTTTAGTAATCGGATTGTCGCCGTAGCGCCTGACTGTGGGAACCGTCGGGCCCAGACCGAATCTTTGACCGCCGCCGGAAGCATCAATGACCAAACGGGTGTCTAATTTTAGGCCCCATTCTTGCAGAAATTTGTCCAATCCGGTATTAATTGCTGGGTCTACCATTAAGAATAAACTGCCGCCGCGATCGAGATAAGCTTTTAGCGCTTTAATTTCTACATCGGTAAACGGTTGTTCTGGCCCAGCAATAATTAAAGCATCCGCATCTTCCGGGACTTCTTGGCGTTCGGCAAAATTCAGCGTTTGGGCGTTATAGTATTTATCTTTCAGAGCTTTTTGGGCTTGCTCAATTCCGCCTTGACCTTCTTTCAGCGGGCGCGTTCCTTTACCTTGCAAAAAGTAAACTGTAGGATTGCGAGTGCTCAGAATTTCTTCTAAGCCATTGGTAAGTTTAATTTCTGAAAGACCTTGATTGGGGTCGCTACCAAAAGCTGTCCCGCCTTTTTGCAGCTCTTGTTTTTTGTCACCGGACTGCAGGTAAACTTCTCCAATGCTGGTAATGCTAAATTCCCTGGCTTTTCCCGGTTGGGCCTGCGGGTCTACAAATTCGTATTGGAACTTGGAACCTCCCTCGCGTTTGTAGCTTTGCAACAGTTCTTTTGTTTGGGGATTTTGAATGGGGTCAAATACCCATACTTTGACTGGTTGTTGGAGGTTTTGCAGTATTTGTTTAGTCTGGGGGGCGAGGGTAAACTGTTGGCTTTCGGTTAAGTCGATGCGGAGGGGATAGCGAAATGCGATGAAGTTAATTATTCCGAGAATCACAAATACTGCGATGGTAGCAATGAGGGCGTTGGTGCCGGCTTGGGTGGAACGCTGCCCCCAAAAGCCTTGTTCGTGAGTTAAATATAGCAGCCAAAGTGCGATCGTCACCGTTCCGGCAATAACTAAACCGACTGTCAGGGGTTCCCATGCTGCGGATACAAATGCTGCTGTTAAACCCGCTGCGATGAGGAGGGGGCCCAGCCAAAAAATATATTTCCAATTGGTTTTCTTAATTTTCATAACATAAATATGGGACGATAATTTTCCGGTTCGAGAATGTTATTCATATTGCATTAGCCTGCAACCAGGCTGTTAAGTCTGACTGCTGTTGAAAATCCAGGACGGCATCTCCTAATTCTTGTAATTCCTGCACGCCTAATTGACGGATGCAATTTTCGGTTTCTGGTTGGATTGTGCCTAAACGCCGCACGATTTGACGCAAAATTAACGATAAATGAGCGGCTTTTGTTACCTGTTCTTTTGCTAACTCTATGGCAATCTGCTGGTCTTCAATCCACAGTTCTTGGTTCTGCAATTCATTTAATTCTTCCTGAGTGAACTTGTCTTCGCTGGCCATTCTCAAAGCTTTCTCAATTTCGGGGACTGCACTCAGTGTTTCTGGTACTGTATCCAAAGTGCTGGTGTTTTTGAGAAGGTAAATCCATCGGTCTGCGGTGGTTTCTAATTCTGCTAATTCTTTGGTAAATTTGGGCAGTTCTATAAATACTAATTCTATTTCAGTATCGGGATAATCAAACTGCTGCTCTTTTTCTTTGAAAACAAATCGCGTCAGAAATTCTGGTTGGTTTCCAAACATTTCAAAGTCGGCAATTTTTAAAGAAATTACTGTTTTGAGTCTTTCGTAGCGTTCTTCTCGTGTTAATTGCAGGCTGTAGGTTTTAGCTGCGTTGTACAAAACTCTGGTTCCGAAGGAAGGGACGTTGATTACTTGAATTTCAATGAGGGCGATTCGGTCGCCGTTTATTGTGGCTTTGACATCTAGTTGTGTGTCTACTCCGAAAGTTTGATTTCCTGGTTGGGATTTGATTATTTCTAAGTCTTCGATGACGGGCTGTGCTTCATAAAGGATGGCGTTTAAAAAATTAATTAGGATGTCTTTGCTGTCGCTGGAAGCGAATATTTTTTTGAACGCAAAGTCTATTTTTGGATTAATTAATTTCATTGTTTGAGGTACTTTGTAGGATTTAACATTACTAATTAGTCATTGGGCATTGGGAATTGGCCAAACAGGGCATTGGGCGGAGCGAAGTGGAGGGATTGGGAATTGGGCAATTCTCCCACTCTCACATTCTCTTCCGGTCCCACTTCTCCCTTCCCTTTCTAAGAACGCTGATATCGTAAGGCATCGATGGATTGGGCGGTGAGAAATACTCCTAGAATGATGTAACTGGCAAACATAATTAAACTGCTGGTATCGAAAACTCCCTTGACTAGATTGGTGTAATGTGTTAGTAGCGATAACTGTGCTAATGCGACTCCGAAGGGGCCGCTAATACCGACGGCGGCGGCATCAATTACCCACAGAAATAATACTAGAGTGAAGGTGAGGATGGCGGATAAAATTGTGCTGTCTGTGAGGGAGGAAATAAACATTCCGAGGGACAATACTGCTGCTGCTAGGAGGATGAGGCCGCCGTGTCCTAACAGGAGGACACCGGCGGGTACGGGTGGGGTTGATGAACTGAGGGCGATCGCCTCGCAGAAGAGCAGGGGCAACAACATTGTGGTGTAAAATGTCAAAACGCCGAGGAGTTTGCCGGTAGCAACGGCCCAGTTTGTTAAGGGCGATGTGGCTAAAAGTTCTAGGGTTCCGCGCTTGCGTTCTTCTGCGTAAAGTCCCATTGAAAGTGCGGGTAGCACGAACAGTGAAAGGGAACCCATGATTCGCAGAAATAGTTGGAGAAATTCGTAGGCTACGTCGATGGGAGGTTCGGTAATTCCCATTTGATCTCGCTGGGCAATTTGGGGAATTAACCCGTCGGGGGCGAGGAGAATGGCGATTAAGAAGTAGCCGGTAATCAGCCAAAAGACGGCGGCGATGGCGTATGCTAATGGCGATGCAAAATAGCTTTGGAGTTCTTTGCGATAAATGGCGATGATATTACTAATCATTACTAACCTGGGAATTGGGGATTGGGGATTGGGTAGTTGGTAATTGGTTCATTCTGTTTTGTCGGCTGGTGGGTTTGGTTCGCTGTCTTTGGTATTTTGGGTATTTTTTTCTATTTGTCGCTTTCTGGTAAGGGGTGGCGGTTCTGGTTGAGAATCGCTAGTCGGTTGTGGCTTTTTTTTAAGCTTCCGGTTTGTTACAACTGGGGGTGGTTCTGGCTGAGAAATTTCTCTAGATTCTACAATTTGTGGAATTTCGAGATTTTCGACAATCGGTTCTGGTTGAGAAATTTCTCTCGACTCTACGATTTGTGGAATTTCGAGATTTTCGACAATCGGTTCTGGTTGAGAAATTTCTCT
>NZ_JAUBTX010000040.1:0-61041 GCF_036705185.1 Microcoleus sp. B4-D4
TCTTACACGTTGTCTACGCCGAACGCGAGTCAAAGTCTTTTGAGGTAAGGGTTTTAGGCTTATTCAGCAAGCCCTAAATAGGACTAAGGCAAAAGAAACCCGGTTTCTTAAAAAAATCTGGTTTGGCGACGAGAAATCTGTAAAGAAACCGGGTTTCTGACCCCGCGCGTGGAGCTTCCAATTAAACTAAATTACGATCGCATCGCCGCCTTTTGTTCCGCCTTCAAATCGCGGTTGCTAGCAGCAGCCAACTCCGCATCCAACAGCGTCTTACCAGTCGCCGCTAAATACACATCATCCAAACTCGGCCGAGATTGAGCAATCCCAAACGCAGGCAATCCCGCATCTTTCAAAGCTTGCTGAATGCTCACCAGCGCATCGCTTTGGGTACTCACTACCAAATTGAGAGAATTTCCTTGGGCGCTGTTGATAATTACTTCCTGTACAAAAGGCAGAGACTGCATTAAAGCTTGGGCTTTTTGGGCTTCTTCGATCGGCGAAAACTCCCGAATCCGCAAAGTCACCCGATCGCCCCCAACCCGATTTTTCAACTCCTCCGGCGTGCCCTGTGCAATCACCGTACCCTTGTCAATAATCGCCACGCGATCGGCCAAAGCATCCACTTCTTCGAGATAGTGACTCGTAATCAAAACCGTCGTACCTTCCTCCCGCAAGCGCCGCAGGAAATCCCACACCACCACCCGACTTTCAATATCGAGCCCCACAGTCGGTTCGTCTAACACCAAAACATCCGGCTGGTGAAGCAACCCAGCAGCCAAATCCAAGCGCTTGCGGATACCGCCGGAATACGTACCAGTCTTTTTATTTTCCCACTCCTCCAAACCGAGGAGTTTCACCATTTCGTCAATCCGCCCTTTAATCGTAGGGCGCGGCAAATGGTAAAGCGCCGCTTGCAGTTGCAGGAGTTCCCGGCCCGTCAACACCTTATCGAGAGCCACTTCTTGAGCCACATAGCCTAGTCTCTGTCGAGCAATTCTCGGCTGGCTGACAGCGCAAATGCCAGACACTTCAATGCGTCCGCTGTCTGGCGATGTTAAAGTACAAAGTACCCGCAGGGTAGTGGTTTTACCAGCACCGTTGGGCCCTAGCAAACCAAATATTTCCCCCGGTTCTACCTTGAAGGAAACATCTTTAACGGCTTCTACAGTGCCGTAGCGTTTCTGAAGATTTTCAATTAAAACGGCGGGAGCCATATATTTTGGGGATGAACTGGTTGTTAATATTTTGACACTTCTGGGCTTGATTTGCCGGAATCTCGAAATTCAAAGCCCAAGTCTCCATAGAAACCGGGTTTTTTGGCGAACCCGCGCATCTCAACCTTTAATCCCTCTCCACAACCCAATTTGCTTAAGATTGATGCGCCGAGGCAGAAACCGGTTTTTTTTAACGAACCCGCGCATCTCAACCTTTAATCCCTGTCCAAAACCCGGTTTCTTTAATATTTATGCGCCAGTTCTGATTTCTTTTCTCGGTTATTGATGTTTTTATCAAAAAAAATGGAGTTAACTATAACTTCTTATACCATTTTTATAAAGTTATGATAGATTTATATAAAGTAAAGGAGAACATTAAAATGTCTGGTCGTCCTCATATAAAGATTGCCGAACCTGTAGAAGTATTGCTAAAGATTGGGAAACAACAAAAAAAAATTAGCATATAATAAAGTTCAAATGATTTATTTATTTCAATCAAAAAAAGTAGAAACAGTCCGAGAAGTATCGTCGGTTTTGGGTAAAAGTGAAACCACAATTCATCGCTGGCTCTTTCAATATAAAGAGGGTGGTCTGGAAAACTTGTTAAAAAATCGGCAGATTTTTGGCAGACCCAAGAAGTTTTCAGTTGACGTAGCGGCTGCATTACAACAATAATTGAGAGACCCAGAAGGATTTTCCAGTTATAAAGAAGTTCATCTCTGGCTCTGGTCGATCAAAGAAATACCTAGTAGTTATCAAGCTGTATACTCCTTGGTTAAAGGGGAGTTGAAAAGTAAATCAAAAATCCCAAAAACCCGCAGTAGGAAACAAAAGCCAACGGCAATCAATGAATTCAAGAATAGCCTGCCTCAAAAAATCAAAGCCTTGCTGGATCGAGATCCTGACCAAGTAAAGAAATACAAGAAAGTTCTGTTTTGGTGTGGTGACGAAACTCGATTAGGACTACATACAATTCAGAGACGAAGGATAACACTACGGGGTGTAAAGCCCGTAGGAGAACATCAATGGAAATTTAAATGTTTCTGGCATTAGGTCGCCGTATCCCCATCTACTGGAAGAAGTTTTTTTTGGGAGTTTTCCCATTTAGATAAAGTTTGTTTTCAAGCATATTTGGAACAATTGTCGCTTGAATATCCCGATGAATTGCATATTATTCAAGTCCTGGATGCTCCCGGTCATCTTTTAAGCACATCTGAATTGCCAGACAATATTATTTTACTATTTCAGCCTCCTCATTGTCCTGAAGTAAATCCAACAGAAAGAGTGTGGGAATACATCAAAGAATTTTAAGCGAAAGTTAGTTTTTAGTGATCTTGACGAACTCCGCGTAAAAGTTCAGGAAATCTTAGCATCTTTAACGAATCATGTCATTGGTTTTCTCACAGGATGGTCTTGGATTTTACATTCTTTATCTCTAGCACATCTTTAAAAAAATGGTGTTAGTTTGGCATGGTAAGTAAGGAAGAGCCTAAACAACTTCTGCTTGGGGATGAGAAGAAACCGGGAAAAAGCCTCCTTCGCGCATTTCTTGAATACTCTCTTTAACTGCCTGAATGATGCGATCGATGTCTTCATTAGTGTGAGCGGTGGAGAGAAAGCAGCTACGACCTTCGGATATGAAAATACGCTTTTCAAGTAAGTGAAAAAGTAGCGGATCTATCTCAACCGAGGCAGCAGCGCGAAATTGCGATCCGAAATTTACAAGCCAGACAGAGACTTCATTTTCTTTGAAATAAGCATTCAGGGTTTCAACTAGGTGTGAAGTGCGCTGATTCAACTGCTGCTGAAGGGCTGGGCCTTGACTTTTAAGATAGCGCAGCACGGAACGCGCAGCGGCCAGAGCAAGTGGGTGCTTGCAAAAAGTACCGGCAAAAATTGTTGTTTTTATCTGGGGGGAGGAATCATCGCCGTAGTTCCACAAACCGCCGTCAATTTTATCCATATAAGCAGCTTTTCCAGCGATAATTCCAATCGGCATACCACCCCCGACAATTTTACCGTAAGTTGCAATATCTGCCTCAATACCAAACCACCCCTGCGCCCCGCCTTGATGAATTCGGAAACCAGTAACCATTTCATCAAAAATCAGCGCAATTTCTGATTCTTTTGTTAATTGTCTGAGTTGGTGGAGAAATTCTTTGGGTTGTAAATCGAGACGGCGGCTTTGCACCGGCTCGACGAGAACCGCCGCTAATTCATGCTGGTGAGCTTTGATCATTTCCAGGGCGTGAGGGCTTCCGTAATCCAAAACTAAAACATCTTGAATAAAATTAGCGAGAATTCCTGGCGCTTTTGGAATGGTGCATAAATCGCCATTGATCTTTTTTAGAACTGCGAGAGTTCCGTCAAAATGACCGTGATAAGAACCAGAAAACAAAGCAATTTTATTGCGTTTAGTTGCCGCTCTAGCTAATCGTAAAGCTGCCATCACTGCTTCGGTGCCGGTATTAGAAAAAGCGACGCGCTCCATCCCCGTCAGTTCGCAGATTAATTCCGCAACTTCTCCGGCAATTTCTGCTTGAGGGCCAATTTGCACGCCGCGATCGAGTTGCTCTAATAAGGCTTCTTTAATAAAGGTCGGATTATGACCGAAAAGATTGATGCCAAATCCCATCGTGATATCGATGTATTCGTTGCCATCAACATCCCATATTTTAGAGCCAAGCGAGCGATCGGCGACAATGGGATAAAACATCTCCTTAACGGGAAGGCGAAACCCATCAGAAGCCCGATTATCAGCCAGAACCGGACGGTATTTTTGCGCGAAATTCTTAGATGTCTTTGTGCGATCGGTGTAGCGCTCTATGAGCGCTTTCATGTGTCTTTGCTGCAATTCGTTCATTTTGAAGTCTCCAGAGATTGAGCTAGGTAGGGACGCAATACTTTGCGCCCTTATAGGTTTTAATTGTGGCTACCTATCAAGCCACAATCGGCGAGATAGGAAAGGTAAGTGCGAAACAGATTCGCATCCGCTTGCGGACAGGTGATGTCAGTGGTAGCAAGTCCATCTAGTGTATTTTTGCAATCGAACTGTAGCGTTCCTGATTGTGACATTTCCGTTTCAGAAACTTTTTCTGAAAAAAGACCGACAAGCGGGTACAAAGCATGATCGGGAGAATTTCCAGCGCGATTCACAATTTCTGCTTGCCAAGTCTCAGACGAAACTCGTTTGATTGGATAACCCATTGAGCAAATCCAGCCCAGCAATTCACTCATTTGAAAGGACTGAGTGTTGACTAAATGAAAAGTCTTTCCGAGCAATTCTTTTTGCCTCGAAAGATGAACGATCGCTCGGCTCACATAGTCAACAGGCGCTACATTCATCAGCTTATCGTCATCGGGCGCACATCCAAGTTGCACGCAACCAGCGATTAACCTGTACAGTAAGTCACTGGGATTGCAGGCCCCTGTTTGGCTGTCCCCAGAAATGCGACCTGGCCTGTAAATGCTAACAGGAATCCCGCGATCGCGCGCAACCTCTACTAACTTTTCTGCCACCCACTTAGTCTGAGTGTAAGCGCCTTTTAGACCCTCTCCCGGAGTGAGTTCATCCTCCTCTCGCACCACCTTAATCCCAGATTCTCCCCTTGCCGAGAAAACGGAAATCGTAGAAATTAAATGGACTGGTTTTAGCTTACTTTGACTCGCCAATCTCAGAACTTCCTGCGTCCCCAAAACGTTAGCGGGTTTGAGAACCGAGTAGGGATAAGTAAACTTGACAAACGCGCCGTTGTGGTAAATGACATCAATTTTACTGGCTAAAACTCGGAACTGCTCCTCGGAAAGCCCCAACAGTGGTTGAGACAAATCTCCAGCAATTGGGATAATGCGATCGCTGCTGCTTTCATCCCAAATTAAATAGGATTCCAGGCTGCTTTGAATCCGCTTTTTAGCTGATTCTGCATCGGCAGAACGGACTAGGCAATAAATTTCTGCTTGAGTTTGTTGCAAGAGATCGCGGAGTAAAAAGGCTCCCAAAAAGCCCGTCGCCCCTGTTAAGAGAATGCAAGCTGGTTCAGTTTTTGGCTCGCTCAATGGAGTTGCAGGGCGGATGGCTGGGTCTAGGATAGCTTCAGCATTAATATCGAAATTCGAGGGGCGATCGCCCGCTGTGTTGCCCCCTTGTTGCATTTCGATTTTTTCAGCTAAACCAGCTACAGTAGGAGCTTCAAACAAAACGCGCAAAGGCAATTCCACCTGAAAAGATTCTCGCACTTTGGCTAACAACTGAGTAATCAGTAATGAGTGTCCCCCCAAGTCAAAGAAATTATCGTGAATTCCTACCTTTTTAAGGTTGAGAAGCTGGCTCCAAATTCCGGCAAGAATCTCCTCACCGGGAGTGCGAGGGCCTACAAACGTATCTGTAAAATTGGCTGCTATGGACGGTGCAGGAAGCGCTTGAGGGTCTATTTTGCCATTGGGAGTCAGTGGCAGCGCTTTCAGAACCACAAAAGCAGAAGGTATCATGTATTCGGGCAGTTGTTCTTTGAGGAATGAACGCAGGCTTTCAATCAGTTGTGAGTCCTGAACGCTGAGTTTTGAGTGAGCAACGATATAGGCGACTAAACGCTGATTTCCCGGTTCATTTTCCTGAAGTACAACGACTGCCTCGCGTACAGAGGGATGATGAGACAGCCCCGCCTCAATTTCCCCCAATTCAATGCGGAAACCTCGCAGCTTTACTTGGCGATCGACGCGATCGATAAATTCTATATTTCCGTCTGGCAAATAGCGAGCTAAGTCGCCAGTTTTGTAAAGTCGAGTTTCCGGTTCCTGAGTCAATGACTTGCTAATAAATTTTTCTGCGGTGAGTTCTGGTTGGTTTAGATAGCCGCGAGCCAATCCCGCACCAGCAATATATAATTCACCGGCCACCCCTACAGGAACCGGCTGCAAGTGCGAATCGAGCAAATAAATCTGCGTGTTGGGTAGCGGGCGACCTAAAGGAACTGTCTCGGAAATGCGATCGCCTTGCATTTTTACCTGATAAGTCAGCACGCCTACAGTTGTTTCTGTCGGCCCGTAATGGTTGAATATCGAGCAGTCTGGATTGTATTTCTGAATTCTTTCAATTAAATTCCACATCAAAGGCTCACCGCCGAGAATTAATCGCTTTTTAGGTAAGATTTGCGAGGCGTTAGAATCGCTCAACAAAGCTTTTAAGTGAGAGGGAACAATTTTCAGACAATCGATAGAATGTTGCTGAAAATAAGCGGCAATTGCTTGAGGATCTGTTGCGCGTTCTTGAGAGATGATGTGGAGGCACCCGCCCGAACACAAAGCGGGGAAAATAACAGTGTGTCCTAAGTCTGCTGCGAAGGTGGAAACGGTGGCAAAATTGGCAGTCGGTGGCAGGTTTAATTTTTCCTGAATGCCGTGCAGGTAATTGAGCAGTTGCCGGTGTTCAATGGCGACTCCTTTGGGTGTGCCGGTGGAACCGGAAGTGTAAATGACATAAGCTAAATTTTCAGGAGAGAGAGGGGGAGAGGGAGAGGGGGAGACAGAGGGAATTTCTGCGTCTAAGCAGACGATCTGTGCTTGAGTTTCAGGCAAATTTTTGAGGAGATGCTGTTGGGTTAACAGCACTGGAGTCCGAGCATTTTGCAACATCAATGCTAGGCGCTCTTTGGGCATGGCTGGGTCGAGCGGTAGGTACGCGCCACCTGCTTTGAGGATGCCTAGAATTCCAGCGATCGCCTCTAAAGAGCGATCGACGCAAAGGCCGACAATTACCTCTGGCTTGACACCTAATTGCTGCAAGTAATGGGCGATTTGGTTAGCGCGGGCGTTGAGTTCGCTGTAGGTAATTTGCTGATTTTCACAAACAGCAGCTATACGGTTGGGCGATCGCTCTGCTTGTTCTTCAAAGAGCTGATGAACGCACTTATCGAGCTGGTAATCTGCTTTGGTGCTGTTTAATTCTAGTAATAACTGATGTCGGGCGCGATCGCTCAGCATTTCGAGTTGGTCGATCGCGGTTTGTGGATTGCTGGCTGCACTTTGCACCAAGGCGTAAAATTGCTCTGCCAAGCACCGGATACTATTGTCTGCAAGGAAGATAGGATCGTAGTGAAACTCAGCGGCGAGCGAGTTATTTTGGCGGTGGCAAGAAAGTTTAACTTTGAAGCGATCGCCGCACGCATACTGCTTGTCAATTGAAAAAAATACGCCACTAGCCGAATGCTTTTCGAGCTGTTCCTCAAACTCGAAACAAAATGGAAAGCCGGAAGAGTTGCCTAAATATTCGTGGGAGAAATATTCTTGATACTTGTATGCCTCGCATTCTTCCTGCTGAATTTGCTGCCAGGTTTCCGCGAAGGAAAAATTTTCGGTTAGTTGGCTCGACAGCGGTAAAAATTTGGCAAACAGCCCCAGCGCTGGCTCTAGTTCTTCGTATTTTCGACCGTCGAATGCCACGCCAACAGTGAGCTCTGATTCGCCAATCAGCCGCCAGAGCAAAATTTTCCAGCAAGCGAGCAAGAATGTAGAAAGTGAGGTGTTGTACTGGCGGGCGATCGATTCCACTTTTTTTAGCAAAGCTAACTCTAATTTGACCTCAAAAGCTTGGGGAGTAAATTGAGCTGGCGCGTTGATTAATCTATTTTCAAACGGCAACCTTAAACTCGCTAGCGCCGATAAATCTTGTCTAGTCCAGTATTCTTTGCCCTCCGCCGCTTCCTCATCTTCGAGCAATTCATTTTGCCATTCGGAAAATTGAACGTATTGTACAACTTCATCGGAAAGTTCTTCGCCGTGAAGGGAGGCAGCATAGCACTGGCTGAGTTCTCGAACCAGATTTTTTAGTGTGCGACTATCGGCGCACAGTGCTGGTAAGCTGACTAACAAAATATGCCTCTCAGATGAAAGTGTAATTAAAGACAAGCGCCAAACAGGATTGCCCTCGAAGTTGAATAAAGCGCTCTTTTCTTGCTGAAAAATATCTTCAAGTTTGGCTTCTTCCTCCTGGGGAGTCCCTTCACTCAAGTTAACCCAGTTCCACGAAACAAAGCTATGTTCGGAAATAACTTGTATAGGAATTTTTAGCCCTGGCCTTCGCTGAAAACTGGTTCGGATAATTTCGTGACGCTTACTCACTTTTTCTAAAGCTTTTTTTAGGTTGTCAGTTTGAAGACTTCCCTCGATCAAAATAGCGGATTGAATGCGATAAGCAGGGCTGTCTTGCTGCAACAGCCACAGATATTTTTGCTGGGGTGAAAGCCGAAATCCATTAATTGTTTGCATTGTTTTTATTTCTCAAAGCACTACTTTATTCTCGTTTACAGGTTCTGCGTGGAAGAGATGAGAGGGAATTAAATTCCTAATTCAGGAATCATTTCGCCCATCGCTACAACAATTTTTCGCGAACCGATAAATGGATTGCGACTGTGAGCGACAAGCATATTATCTAGCATTAAGATGTCTCCTGCTTGCCAGGGAAAACTAACAGCAGCTTGCGCGTACACTGCCTGAATTTCTTCCATTACCGAGTCTTCAATAGGAGTGCCGTCACCGTAATAGACATTGCGGGGGAGGTTCTCTTCTCCAAAAACAGAGAGCAAGGAAGCGCGGGTTGCCGCATCTAAGCAGGAAATGTGGTGCAAGGGAAGTTGGTTAAAAAATACCATCTCTCCAGTTTTTTGGTGCTTGGCAATTGCGGGGCGAATTTTGCGAGTTCTCAAATTATTTCCTGCTTTCCACTCAAATTTCATCCCAGCTTGCCGGCAGTATTCCTCAACCACCGATTTGTCTTCCGTTTTGAAAAAATCTTTCCAGCTTACATCCAGTCCGTCTGTGTAGTTACGGACGTACATAATTTGCTTTTGGGCAAATTTTTCTCTTAGTTTCGGGTCTAGCAACTGGTAAATTTTACGGCAGTCAACAATCGGCGTTTCTCCGCCTTGTTGCGCTGGCTGAACGCAGAAAAACCAGATTTTCATCGGCCAGCGGTGCAGGTGCGAACTCTCGCTGTGAAATAAGATAGCTTGATCTGCTGGGTAAGGAGTTGAACCGTAAACTTTTCCGCTAACTCCTTCGCGTGGCAAATCCCCGTACTCCCCAAATAATTCAGGACAAATTGCGTGAGCAAACTGCTCGAAAGCAGAAACCACAGGCTCAATGAATCCTCGAAACAGAATTGCTCCGTGCTGTAGCAATTTTGCTTCTATCAATTCGCGGTTGTTCTTAGCCCAATCTGCGAGATCGACATTATTAACAGAGGGTTTGATGACTAACGGGAATAGTTCCCCAGGCTGAAGAAACTCGGTTTTTATCAACTCGCCTTCAGGCAGAGCAACCTCTTTCGGTTTAATGCTCTTAAACTTGCTGAAATTTAGTTTTTCGCGCTTTAGTTCTTGCATGGTTTGTTTTTGTTTTTCAGCTTCCGTGATAATTTCCAAGTTGTTTAACCGAGTTTCTGGCTGCGCTACAATGCTGCTGAGAAGGGTTTCAAAGCGATTTGACATTTGCTCGATGGTGGCGCAGTCGAAAAGACCTGCATTATATTTCCAACTACCGGCAATTCCCCGCTCGGTTTCCCCCACGAAGAGAACTAAATCGAATTTCGCAATTTCGCTGTCAACTTCTAACGGAGTTAAAGTTAAATTGCCCAGCTTTAAAGCAGGCATCGGCATATTTTGCATGACGAATAAAACTTGAAAGATTTGTGGCTGATTTAGAGTGCGATCGGGGCGCAATCCCTCCACTAATTTGTCGAAGGGTAAATCTTGATGAGCGTAGGCTTTTAAAGTTACTTCGCGCACCCTTGCGAGCAATTCGCAAAAAGTGGGATTGCCACTCAAATCAGTCCGCAAAACGAGGATATTGACAAAGAAGCCTATTAAAGCTTCTGTCTCAATTTGGGTGCGATTTGCCAGGTCTGTGCCGACAATGATGTCATCCTGATTTGTATAGCGATATAGCAGCGTTTCTAAAGCGGCTAGCATCGTCATAAATAGGGTGGCACTTTCTTGACGACTCAGCTTATTGAGGGCTTGCGAAAGGGTTGGGGAAAGCTGGAACGGTTGAAGGGCAGCCCGATAGGTAGAAACATTAGAGCGCGGTTGTTTGGTAGGCAGTTGCAGCACTGGCAAAGGATTGCCTAAGTGTTGCTTCCAATAGGCAAGTTTTGTTTCTAAAACTTCCCCAGAAAGCCACTTTCGCTGCCACACGGCATAATCGGCGTATTGAAGGGGAAGCTCAGAAAGTGGGGAAGGTTTTCCAACACAAAAAGCTTCGTAGAGTGCAGCCATTTCCCGCACGAGTACCCCTAGGGACCAGCCATCTGCAACGATGTGATGAATGGTTAGCAATAATATAGATTCTGTCTCGTTTAACTGTAGCAAAGTAACGCGCATTAATGGCCATTTTGCTAAGTCAAAAGGTTGTCGCGCTTCTTCAAGAGCGAGTCGCACCGCTTCGGCTTCCCGCTGCGAGTGAGGAAATTCCCGCAAGTCTATGACTGAAAGCGCGAAAGTCGGAGAGGGAATAATCGTTTGAATCGGTCGCCCTTCCACTGTGTTAAAAATTGTCCGCAAGGCTTCGTGGCGAGCGATAATTGTTTGGAAACTGCGCTGTAATGCTGTCACGTCGATCGCGCCTTTCAAGCGCACGGCTGCGGGAATATTGTACGCTGGATCGCCCGGTTGCAATTGATCGACGAACCAGAGCCGCTGTTGTGCAAAGGAAAGGGGCAATTCTCCCTCCCGCGAGACGCGATCGATGGGGGGTGCTTTCAGGTTTTGCTCGGTGCGATATTGCAAGAGGCTTTCGGTCACAGTTGCGACGGTAGGCGATTCAAATAAAACGCGCAGGGGCAATTCAATTTGAAACGCTTCTCGCAGGCGGGCGATCGCCTGAGTAGCCAGCAATGAATGACCTCCCAATTCAAAGAAGTTATCGTGAATGCCAACTCGCTCTAAACCGAGAACTTCCGCCCAAATTTCTGCTATTAATTGCTCGTCGGGAGTTCGAGGCTCGGTAAAATTGCTCTCGAATTCCGCTGTGTTTGTGTCAGGTGCTCTTAGCGATCGCCGATCGATTTTTCCATTAGGCGTTAAAGGCATTGCTTCCAGCAGCACAAACGCTGACGGTATCATGTACTGCGGCAGTTTTTGTTTGAGAAAGACACGCAAGTGATTAATAAATTCTGAATTCGTAGGAGCAGTGTTCCCGTGTCCGCCCCGGAGTTCTGAGTTAACAACGATATAAGCTACTAAACGCTTGTCGCCCGGATTATCCTCTCGAACCAGTGCGATCGCTTCTCGCACGGCCGGGTATTGGCTGAGTACCGCTTCAATTTCGCCTAATTCGATGCGAAATCCGCGAACTTTCACCTGGTGGTCGCTGCGCCCCATAAATTCAATGTTTCCATCTGGGAGATAGCGAGCCAAGTCCCCGGTTTTATAGAGGCGTTCTGAAAGAATAAACGATGAAGGATGAATGAAGCATGAAGCATGAATTCCGTCCTCTGCAAAGGGGTTAGGAATAAACTTCTCTGCGGTCAGTTCCGGTCGGTTTAGGTAGCCTCTAGATAAGCCGGCACCGCCGATGTGCAGTTCGCCAAATATGCCAACGGGAACTGGCATTAAATAGCGGTCTAATATGAAAATTTGAGTGTTAGCAATCGGGCGACCGATGGAAACTGATTCATCTTTGCGATCGACCTGATAGAGAGTAGACCAGATAGTGGTTTCTGTAGGGCCGTATAAATTCCACACAGCAGCGCCACGCAAAAGCAACTGATTGGCGAGCTGTCGGGGTAAAGCTTCTCCCCCGCACAGTATTTTTAATTGATTGTTTCCCGGCCATCCTGCTGCTAAAAGCATTTTCCAACTGGCTGGAGTAGCTTGCATAACTGTCGCGCCAGAATTTGTTAATGTTTCTAACAGCTTTTCCCCGTTTGATGCCACTTCTCGGCTGGCTACAACGACGCGAGAACCTGTTGTAATAGGCAGGAAAAGTTCCAGCGCTGCAATGTCAAAAGATAAGGATGTTACTGCTAGCCAAACATCTCGGTCTGCGATCGCGAGTTGTTGGTGCATAGAACTCAAGAAGTTAACGGCAGAGGCGTGGGAAATTTGCACTCCTTTGGGTTGACCTGTTGAGCCTGAAGTATAGATGACATAGGCTAAATTTGAGGAATTTTGTAAACCCACGACTGGCTCGTCGCAGCTCGATATGCCTTCCCTATCTGCATCCAGAAACACGATAGAGGCGCTATTTTTTGGCAGTGTTTCTAATAGTTTTTGCTGAGTGAGTAACACTGAAATTTGCGCGTCTTCTAGCATGAATGCAAGGCGCTCTGGCGGATATGCTGGATCGAGGGGAACGTAAGCACCACCGGCTTTGAGGATGCCGAGAAGCCCTACCACCATGTCTAGGGAGCGATCGACATAAATTCCTACCAAAAATTCTGGATTGACACCGATTTTTTGCAAGTAACTTGCGAGGTTATTTGCTTTTTTGTTCAGATCCCGGTAAGTCAGACATTCATTTTCAAAAACGACAGCGATCGCATCTGGTGTCAGTTCTGCCTGGGCTTCAAATAGTTCATGTATGCACTTATCTTGCGGAAAATTCGATTGAGTATTGTTCCACTCGAATAGTAGTTGCTGCTGTTCAGGTTTTGTCAAGATTGGCAAAATTGAAAGGCGCTGTTCGGGATTGGTAGCTATACTTTCTAGTAAGGTAATAAAATGTCCGGCTATCCGTCGTGCAGTGCTAGCGTCAAACAAATCTTGGCTATACTCAAGCGTTCCATTAATACCCTCTAATCCTTCCTCCAGGTCAAGCGCTAAATCAAATCTCGCCGTTTTTCGTTCTATTTCTAAATTGCTCAACATCACTCCTGGCAATTTTATCTGCGGTGTCCGAACATTTCGCAGAGAGAACAACACCTGAAATAGCGGATTATGACTTAAATCTCGTTCGTGGTGTAGGATTTCTACCAGTTTCTCGAATGGTAAATCCTGGTGGTTATACGCGCCGAGAGCTACTTCTCGCACGCGAGCCAGTAACTCTTTAAAAGTTGGGTTGTTCGACAGATTGGTTCGGAAAACTAAAGTGTTAGCAAATAAGCCAATTAATTCCTCGATTTCGCGTCGGTTGCGGTTAGCAATGGGGGAGCCGACTAAAATATCTTCTTGCCCGGTGTAGCGATAAAGCAATGTTTTAAACGCTGCCAGTAGGGTCATAAATAAAGTAGCTTTTTCCCGCTGGCTCAATTGGACGATTTCCTCTGCGATTGCCTTGGGAATAGTAAATTTATGCACCGCACCTCGGAAGCTTTGTATTGCCGAGCGGGGGCGATCTGTTGGCAAATTTAGTACAGGAAGATTGCCTCCGAGCTGTTTTTTCCAGTAAGCAAGCTGCGTCTCTAAAACTTCTCCTTGCAACCACTGGCGCTGCCAACTTGCAAAGTCTGCGTACTGTACCGACAGTTCGGGAAGGGGAGAAGGTTTGCCAGTGCAAAAGGCTTGATAAAACGTGGCGAGTTCCTGAATGAATATTCCCATTGACCAGGCATCGAAAATGATGTGGTGCGTACTCAATAGCAGCACCCAGTTTGAATCGCTCAATTGCAGCAATTTGGCACGTAATAAGGGTGCTTGTGACAAATCGAAAGCAAGCTTTGCTTCTGCGGCGATCAACCGTTCAATTTCGCGATCGCGTTCAGTTTCAGGAAGCGATCGCAAATCTATTTCTAAAATTTTCAATTCCAGATTTGAAGCGATCGCCTGAATGGGTTGCCCATTTATTGTCTTAAAAGCCGTTCGCAAAACTTCATGACGCTTGACAAGTTCGTTGAGACTGCGATCGAGGGCTGTGGCGTCGAGTGTGCCCGTCAAACGCACGCCGGCGAGGATATGATAGGTAAAGTTGCCTGCATTTAGTTGCTCAAAAAACCATAACCGCTGTTGAGCAAACGACAGAGGAAAAGTGTTAGACTCTCGACTTTGAGGCAGAATTTTTGCTAGCGAAACGCTTTCTTTTTTAGGGTTGAGTCGCTGCAACAGCAACTCGCGCTTTTGGGGAGAAAGACCCGCGATGCGTTCAATTAAATCACTCATTTGCTGACTCCTTGCTGGGCGAGAATTTCCTGAATTTGTGCTTCTGAAAGTTGATCGAGGTCTGCTAACACCCTCGCTAGCATTTCACTGTCTGTTTGTTCGACTTGCTTTTGCGCGATCGCTACAGCAAAATCGGCGACAGTCGCAGACTCAAATAAACGGTGCAAAGGCAACTCGACCTGAAATGCTTGGCGCACTCTGGAAATTACTTGAGTGGCTAATAGGGAATGCCCTCCTAATTCAAAAAAGTTGTCGTAAATGCCGACTTTTTCAAGTTTGAGAACTTCAGCCCAGATAGCGGCTAAAACTTCCTCGATATTTGTGCGAGGCGCGACAAAGTTTTCTGTCAACTCCGGCCGCATTTCGTCAGGTTCTGGCAGCGATCGCCGATCGATCTTTCCATTAGGAGTTAAAGGCAAACTTTTGAGCATTACAAAAGCCCAAGGCACCATGTACTCAGGCAATTTTGTCGCTAAAAAACGGCGAAGTTCGCTGCTGCTTGGTGCTGGTTTATGCTCAGAAATCAAATAAGCCACGAGGCGCTTTTGTGCCATCTCGTCTTCCCGCGCCATAACTACAGCCTGCACGATATCTGGATGCTGCCCTAACGCTGCCTCAATTTCTCCCAATTCAATGCGGAAACCCCGGATTTTTACTTGACTGTCAATTCGCCCGATAAATTCGATGTTTCCGTCTGGCAAATAGCGAGCCAAATCACCCGTTTTGTACAGTCGTGTTTTTGCTTGCGTGTCAAATGGATTGCGAATAAATTTTTCTGCGGTTAATTCAGGGCGATTAAGATATCCGCGTGCCAAATTATCACCGCCGACGTACAGTTCACCAGGTACGCCTATCGGCACCGACTGCAAGTAAGAATCCAAGATATAAATCTGAGTGTTGGCAATCGGAAGACCGAGTGGAACTGTCTCAAAATCGCACCCAGTTTTATCAAAATCCACTTGATAAGTCAGCACACCTACAGTTGTTTCTGTTGGCCCGTAGTGATTGAAGACTGAGCAACTGGGAGCAAGATTCCGAAGTGTTTTAATTAAGCTCCATTTGGCAGCTTCACCACCTAAAATAAGCCGTTTCCCAGGCAAAATTGACTTTGGTTGGGAGGAATTTAAAAGGGCGGCTAGATGAGAGGGAACTATTTTGAGGCAGTCGATGGGATTGCGGGAAAAATATTCACCCAGTGCTTCTGGATCGGTGGCGCGTTCTTGGGAGATAATATGCAGGCAACCGCCGAAACAAAGGGCGGGAAAAATAACGGTGTTTCCTAAGTCGGCGGCGAAGGTGGAAACGGTAGCAAAACTGGCACCAGATGGCAGGTTTAATCTTTCCTGAATAGCGTACAGGTAATTGAGCAGTTGTCGATGTTCGATCGCTACTCCCTTGGGGATGCCAGTGGAACCGGAAGTATAGATGACATAAGCTAAATTGTCTGTAGAAACAGGGGGCGTGTAAGAGGCAGAAACAGTCGGAATATCTCGATCGATGCAAACAATATTTGCCTGAGTTTTCGGCAAGCTTTCGATGAGCCGCTGTTGTGCGAGCAAAACCTTCACCTGAGCGTCTTCTAGCATGAGTGCTTTGCGATCTACTGGGGTTGCCGGATCGATCGGCAAATAGGCACCACCTGCTTTGAGAATGCCCAGCATTCCTACGATTGTTTCTAAAGAGCGATCGACGCAAATTCCGACAATTGCCTCTGGCTCAACTCCCAAGTTTTGCAGGTGATGAGCCAGTTGATTGGTGCGATCGTTGAGTTCTCGGTAGGTGATTTGTTCACTTTCAAAGACAACGGCAATGCTATCTGGCGTGCGATCGGCTTGTTCTTCAAAAAGCTGGTGAACGCACTTGTCTGTCGGGTAATCTTTTTGAGTTTGGTTAAAGTCAATGAGAAGTTGGTGACGATCGCGATCGCTAAGTATATTTAACTGACTAATGGGAATTTGTGGACTTTTTACTGCACTTTCTAATAGTGCCTGAAAGTGTTTTGACAAGCGTTTGATATCTTCAGCTTCAAATAAAGCCGGATCGTAGCAAAAATCGGTGATTAAGCAATTGCCTCGTGAAAGACAGGAAAGTTTAAGTTTGAATGGCTCTAGGCAGGCATCTTGCCGATCGAGGAAAAATGAAACGCCAGACTCGCCATATTTCTCTGGCTCTGTTTCACACTCAAAGCAGATGGGCAAAAAAACGTTACTTTTATCGGATTCTAGAGTTTCTTCCCAGGTGAAATATTCTTGCCAAGTGTGAATATCTTTGAGATTTAGCTCAACTTGTCGCCAAACTTCTACAAAACTGAATTCGTCTTGCAAGTCGCAATGTAGCGGTAAATAGGTACTCAACAGCCCCAGAGAGTGTTCTAATTCTTCATATTTCCTGCCGTTTCCAGTTACGCCGACTATCAGGTTTGGCTGTCTGGTAAGCCGCCAAATTAAAATTTGCCAGCAAGTCAGCAGGAATGTAGAAATATCGCTTTGGTGTTTTTGCGCGATCGCTTCCAATCTGTTCAACAAATCACCCCGAATTTCCACCCTTTCTACTAGCGGCTGAAATTCCGAAGCGGAATTCTGCTTTTCCCAAGGAAGCGTTAAGCAATCCAAAGATTCAAGATTCAGTTTGCGCCAGTATTCTTTGCCGATTGCCGTTTCTTCTGATTCGAGTAACTCATTTTGCCACTCAGCAATATCGGCATATTGCATTGACTCATCAGAGAACTCTTCCCCGCGCCCACAAACTGAGTAGGAAAGACTGAGTTCGCGGGTAAAATTTTTCAGGGTGACACTATCTGCAATTAAGGCAGAGAAGTTCGCCAGCAATAGGTGCTTGTTTTCCCCCAAAGTTACTAAAGAGAGATGCCAAAGTGGGCCGCGCTCAAAATCAAAAGCAAGCAGGTTTAGTTGCTGAAAAAGCGCTTCAATTTTAGCTTCTTGTTCTTCGGGAGACAAACCGCTCAGATTGTGTTCTGAGATAGGAACTTCACCAGTGCTGGCGATCGCTTGCAGGGGTAGTGTCATCCCTGGCAAGCAGTGAAAGCTAGTACGCAGGATTTCGTGCCGATTTACGACATTTTGCAGCGCCTTTTTCAGAATCTCTCGATCGAGGTTTCCTGAAATTAAAATTGCACCTCGAACACGATAGATCTGTTGAGAATTATTTTGCTGTAACCCCCACAAATGTCGTTGCTGTGGAGAAAGTCTAAACCCTTCGATTGTTTCATTTTGCATATCTACTGTTCCTTTCATGGGTCTAAATATCTTGACAGCTAAACGGTTCTGCCATCCCGACAACAACTCGACGCGAACCAGAGAATGGGGTGCGTCCGTGCGCGGCTAGCATATTATCTAGCAGCAAGACATCTCCTTCTTCCCAAGGAAAAAGTATCGTTTCTTGCTGATAGCAGCGACGAATTTCGTCTAATATAAAATCTTCAATGGGCGAGCCATCGCCGTAATAAGCATTGCGGGGTAAATCTTCCTGCTTAAAAGAAGTTAAAAGCTCTTTGCGAACGACGGGTTCTAGATTAGAAATGTGGAAGAGGTGAGCTTGATTAAACCACACCATTTCCTGCGTGTTTGGGTGCTGAGCGATAGCTTGACATATTTGCCGAGTTCTCAAGCGATCGCCACTTGTCCACTGTAACTCAATTCCAGCTTTTTGGCAATAGTTTTCTACCTCAATTTTGCTATCAGTATTGAAGACATTTTGCCAGGACAAATCTACGCCACCGCCGTAATTTCGCACATACATAACCTTGTTTTGGGCAAACTTTTCTCTAATCTTTGAATCCAGGGTTTCAAACACTTTGCGGCTGTTAGCGATCGGAGTTTCTCCTCCTTGTTCGGCTTTTTTAACGCAGAAAAAAGCAATTTTTAGTGGCCAATTGCGAGAATAAGCCATTTCATTGTGCAACGGGATGAATTGCTCGGCAGGATACTCGGTGGAAGTGTAGATATTTCCGCTCACCAAGCTACGCGGAGTTGAGCGAAAAGAATATTCCAACAAGTCGCCAGCAAGAGTTTGAATAAACTGCTCGAAACCATTCACATCGCCGACTTCAAAGCCTCGGAAAAGTATTCCTCCATGCTTCGATAACTGTGTTTCAATTGATGAGCGATTGTTCTGTGCCCAACCCGCGAGATTTAATTTTTCTACTGTTGGCTGAACAACTAAAGGTAGAAGGTTTTCGGGCTGGAGATAGGCGGTTTTGACTAATTCCTCTGAGGACAGGCTGACGGCTTTTCGCCTAACTGCTCCTAACTTTTGGGAATTGAGATTTTTTGTTTCTGTATTTGTCATAATTTTTGCAAAATTGGTGAAAATTTTATTCATTTTTCCAGAATAAATATGAGAGATTGAGCCATCATGTAAAACTGTTCATAACTTTGCGTTTAGCCATTTTTAATTTGTTAATCCCGGAACTATGAATTTGTTTTTCCTGCTCGATTTGGTGCTGCCTTTCGACTTCGGCAAGAATTTTAGCCAAGTCGTCCATCTTGATATCTGGCTGGATGACTACCTGGTTGAGGAGGGCTTGGAAACCTCTCACCATTCGGGCAATAGTCGCAGCTTCAAACAAGTCTGTTTTGTACTCAAATAAGCCTTGAATTCCTTCTGAAATCTCCCAGAGAGTGAGGCTTAAGTCGTGTCTAGACATACCGACATCGAATTCCAGAATGCTCAAGGTCAAATCGCCTAATTTCAGGGGGGGTATGGGTGCATTCTGGAGAACAAACCACACTTGAAATAGCGGGTTATAGCTGAGATTTCGCTCCGGCTGCAATTCCACGACGAGCTTTTCAAAAGGGACATCGGGGTGAGCGTAAGCTGCTAATGCTACCTCGCGTGTTCGACGAAGTAGTTCGCGGAAAGTTGGATTACCTGCTGTGTCAATTCGTAGCACTAAAGTATTAACAAAGAATCCAATTAATTCCTCTAATTCAAGGAGGTTGCGGTTGGCAATTGGAGAGCCAATGGCGAGATTTTCCTGCTTTATTTGGCAAGATAGCAAGGATTGAAATGCTGCCAGCAAAGTCATAAATAGGGTTATATCTTGTTGCTGACCGAGCGTTTTTAGCCTTTCAGTTAAAGAAGCAGAAATCACAAAAGATTGCTGCGATCCTCGGAAACTTGGCACGGGAGAGCGCTGCTTATCTGTTGACAGCACAGCTAAAGCGCCTCCCAATTGCTGTTTCCAATAAGCGATCTGTTTTTCTAATTTCTCTCCTTGGAAATGCTGCCGCTGCCAACTGGCGAAGTCGGCATACTGTACGGGAAGTTCAGGCAACTCAGAGGGTTTGTCAGTGGAAAAAGCTTCATAAAGTGCGGCCACTTCTCGCACCAATACGCCCATAGACCAACCATCAGAAATAATGTGGTGTATCGTTAGCAGTAACACATATTCTGCCGAACCAAGTTGCAGCAAAGTGCCTCGCAGTAAGGGCGATCGCGTTAAATCAAAGGGCCGTTGGGCTTCTTCAAGAGTACGCTGCTCAATTTCAGCTTGCTGCTCAGTTTCTGGTAAATGTTGCAAGTTTACCACCGACAAAGCGAAATTTAAGGAAGAAGAAATCTGTTGGACAGGTTGCTCGTCTACTTCTGCAAAAGCAGTCCGTAAAACTTCGTGACGCCGGACAATTTCATTGAGTGTTTGTTGCAGTGCTGACAAATTCAATTGTCCTTGCAAATGCACAGCAGCAGGAAGGTTGTAGGCAGGGTTTTCGGGAGACAATCGATCGAGGAACCACAGCCGTTGTTGGGCAAAAGAAAGGGGAGCAGAATCTTGCTGCGATCGCCTGGGAATACGCTTAGATTGCTCAGCCTGTACTGCCTCTTTGCCCAATGCTTTGAGGAGGAGCGCTCGCTGCTGGGGCGAGAGGTTTTTTAGTCGTTCTGAACGATTAGTAGACATCATAATTTACCTCCTCGTAGTTGTCGCTGTTTGCGATCGTTAAGGAAAGCTTTGCTGCTATTTTGAGCTGGTCGTTTAAAACAAAGTTGATATCTGCTTCAGTGGTGAGGGGGTTGGCAAGGACGACTCGAAAAGCAACAATGGGAATGGTTTTGCCATAACAGGTGTTTTGCACGGTTGTTCGCGATACGAAGGTGTGACCGGCTCGCCGCTGGGCCTCCTGAAGGCGCTCGTTAAATTGATTGATGAAGTGGTTGTCTGCTTCTGCCAGTTGTTTTTTGGCTGCTTTCCCCCTGAATGTTTCTGGAATGTAGCGGTATAAAAGAATATTAATTTCTGGTTCTAGCAGCAATTCAAATTCTGGACTTTCCCGAATTAAATTGGCCAAGTGCTGGGTTTTATGGATGCCTGCATCTATCAAAAACTCATAGCCTTGATGGCCGATGATATTCAACGCTGCTTGCAAGAACAAACTCGCACCCGATCGAGAGCCTTCGAGAGATCGCTTGCCTAGATCGATGGACTCTTTTCGCACCGTGTAGGGCGCGTGTTTTTCAATAACTTTGGCGGTTTGGGGATTGCGGAATAAAACCATGCCGATTCCCATTGGCAAATACATTTGTTTGTGTCCATCTATGGTGACGGAATCTGCTAGTTGAATACCTGCGAATTTGTGTCGGTGACGTTCGGAAAAAAGCACGGGCCCACCCCAAGCGGCATCGACGTGAAAGTGAGCGTTTGCTTCTTGCGCGATCGCCGCTATTTCTGGCAGCGGATCGATACTTCCCGAATCGGTGCTGCCTGCAATACCGATAATTGCCAGAATGTGCAGGTTGCGATCGCGACATTCGGCTACAGTTTGGCGCAGCGCTGCCAAATCCATGCGGTGATTGGAATCGGTTGGAACTTTTATGAGACTGCGATCGCCAATGCCTAATAAACCGGCAGCCTTTTCAAAAGAATAGTGCATCAAACTGGAGCCGATTATCACCATTCCCTTGTTACCGTAAAACTCTAAAGCTGCGTACAAACCTTCTTTTTCAATGCCACTAAAGTTATTTTTTGGCCCGAAAGAAGCGTTGCGAGCGCACCACATGGCTGTGATATTAGCTAGGGTGCCGCCCGTTACCATGATACCGAGCGTGCTGTCACTTTTTTGAATGTGCTGGTTATAAAAATCCTCAGAAAAATCGTAAATTAATCGGTGCATCATTGCTAAAGTCTGGCGCTCGCAGGGGCTTAAAACTTTTGCAGTTTCCATCTTGACTAAATTTTGATTCATCGCGGTTAAAAGCTTCGCGATCGGGCGCACAAAATAGGGAAGTGCGCTCGTCATGTGACCGATATATCGGGGGGAAGATGTGTGAATGGAATGGGCAACGAGGGTTTTGGCAAAATCATCGATATAATTCCCAACATCTGTAGGAAAGGCGGGAATTTTGTTTTCCCTAAACTCCTGAATAATTAACTCTAAGTCAAGATCTGTACTCGCGGTTTTTGCGTACAAAAAGTCTTGAACAATCGCAGAAATTCGCTCCTCCATTGCTTCCTCTGCCAAAAATGACTTTTCTGAGGCACTGAATAGCTCCATTAACTTTTCTTCAATTGGGGTTTTTGAGGCTGTTAATGGCTGCATTATATCTTGAGAATTTTTGGTTTTTACTGTTAGTTTACTCATTGGGATTAATCCTATTAAATGTTTTTTATAGCGGTTCTCACAAAAGTGAGGTATGCCCTATGCCCTATGCCCGGTTTGGCCTATCCAGGATAGTACCTCATCTTTCTGAGAAAGGCTATATCTCCTATTCCACCGACTTTTTAAGGAAAAAATAGCTGTTTGTGCTTTTTTACTAACCCGATATTTACTCAGTCAGCATCACAGTTTGTGCTTCCTCTCCATCAATCTTTTCTAAAATATCGAGCAATTTATCTATCTGGTTAGAATCGGCATTTGCCAGAATTTCTTCCTCGATTAGTTCAGCTAAATTCTGAATGGTGGGAGCAGCAAAAAAATCGCACAGCGCTAACTCTACCCCAAAGCACGATCGCACTCGCGATATTAACCGTGTTGCCATCAGAGAGTGGCCGCCGAGGTCAAAAAAGCTTTGGTTAGTTCCTACTTTTTCTAGCCCTAAAAGAGCAGTCCAAATCTCAGCAATTTCTTTCTCTGTGGGCGTTTGTGGCTCAGTGAAGGCTGTTTCATCGGAAACGTAATCGCACTTTTGAGATAAGGCGAGGCGGTCAATTTTTCCGTTGGGCGTTAGTGGCAACGCATCTAATAGCACAAAAGCTGAAGGCACCATGTAATCGGGCAGTTTGTGCTTTAAGAATGAACGCAGTTCGGAAATAAGTTCTGGCTGCTGATTTCTGAACTCTGAGTTAGCAACTAGGTAAGCGACTAGGCGTTGACTGCCCGGTGCTTTTTCCTGAAGCAAAACAGCAGCGGTGGACACAGAAGAATGTTGAGAAAGTGCTGCCTCTATTTCTCCTAGTTCGATGCGGAAACCGCGAATTTTTACTTGGCAATCACTACGGCCCAGAAATTCTATATTACCATCCGGCAGGTAACAACCGATATCGCCTGTTTTGAACAAAACTTTTTGATGAGAATTACCGAGAAAAGTTAATTTTTCTTGCCCAAACGGATTAGAAATGAATTTCTCCGAGGTTAATTCGGGGCGGTTTAAGTAGCCCTGGGCTAATCCATCGCCGCCGACGTAAATCTCGCCGGGAATTCCTATGGGAACGGGTTGCAAATTGCGATCGAGCAGGTAAATTTGCGTGTTGGCGATCGGGCGACCAATTGGAACTTTCTCGACACAGTGAGTTGCATCGTACCACGTCACATCCGCAGCTACTTCCGAAGAGCCATAAAGATTGATTAATACCCGCTGGGGCATCTGCTCTCGAAATTGCTGGCAAAGTTCCATCGGCAGAGTTTCTCCGCTGCAAATCCAATACTTTAATTGAGGCAAACGCCTGTCTAAATCAGGGAAGGAATCTAAGATGGCGCGCAACAAAGAAGGAACCAAAACCAGTCGCGTTACATTTTGCTTTGATAAGGTTTGAAGGAATTGGTTAATATCTTTGACGGCTCGATCGGGAATAATCACAGTTGGCAACCCATGCAGCAAAGGAGCAAAGATTTCCCAAATTGAATCGACAAAATTTAAGGAAGTTTTTTGACAGCAAATATCTTCTGCGATCAAAGGGTAGGGGTTCCAAAAACAGCGATTGACTGTGCCTCGGTGGGTGCCGAGTACGCCTTTGGGAGTGCCTGTTGAGCCGGAAGTGTAGAGGACGTAAGCGAGGTTTTCAGCTTCCACTTTAACAGCGGGGTTGCGATCGCTCTGCCGGGAAATTTCCTGCCATTCTGCGTCGATACAGACGACTTTAGCGCTGTGTTCGGGGAGGGTTTCTAGGAGGTTTTTTTGAGTCAAAAGCACCGGAACTTTTGCGTCTGCTAGCATGAAGGATCGGCGTTCTTGGGGATAGGCAGGATCGAGAGGAACGTAAGCGGCACCGGCTTTTAAAATGCCCAAAATGGCCACCAGCATTTCCAGCGATCGCTCTAAGCAAATTCCCACCAAAACTTCGGATTTTACACCGAGAGTTTGCAGGTAATGCGCGATTTGATTGGCTTTGGCATTCAATTCGCGGTAAGTCAATTGTTCATTTTCGCAAATTGCAGCCACTGCATCTGGGGTTCGCTCTGTTTGTGCTGCAAATAATTTGTGAATTGAGGAATTTTTGGGGTAATCCGCTTGGGTGTCGTTCCACTGGAGAAGTAATTGTTGTTGTTCAGCGGCGCTCAATAAGGATAAATTGGATAGTTTTTGGTGAGGATTAGCCGCCATTCCTTCCAGTAAAGTTTGCAGGTGTTTGAGCATCCGCGCGATCGCACTGTCCTCAAAGTAGCTACGATCGAAAATAATTTTCAGCGTCAATGCCGCACCGGGCATCGCCATCACCGTTAGAGGATAATTCGTTGTTTCCAAGGAGCGAATATTCTCTACTTTTAAGTTGTGAATCTTCTCCTGCAAAGAAGCATCCGAGGGATAATTCTCAAAAACGACGAAACTCTCAAATAAAGGTAAACTCCGAGGAACTTCGCTCCACCCCTGCACCTCAACGAGGGGGCTGTACTCATACTGCCGCGCCTCAACTTGTTGCGCTTGGAGTTCTTTCAACCAGGATAAAATAACATCCTGTGGGTTAATTTTTACGCGCACTGGCAAAGGATTTACGAACAGTCCCACTACCGATTCAGCACCAATTAAATCTGGCGATCGCCCGGAAACAACCGTACCAAAAACCACATCTTCCTCGCTGCTATATCGGCTCAAAAGTAGCGCCCAAGCTGCCTGTACGAGGGTATTTAATGTTAGCTGATGCTGGCGCGCTAAGGATTGCAGTGTGGCCGTGGCTGTTGCAGAAAATATCACCTGCTGTTCGCCACTACTTTCTAAACGGTTTCCCGCGACAATATTGCATCGGGCGATCGCAGTTGGATCTGCAAAACCTTTGAGAGTTTGCCGCCAAAATGACTCAGCCGCAGATAAATCTTGCTGGTGCAGCCACGCGATGTAATCCCGATAAGGGCGAGGGCGTTTGAGGTGCAATTCCTCGCCCTGGGAGAAGGCTTGATAAAATGCAAAAACTTCCTCAAGCACGATCGCCAGCGACCACCCATCTAAAACCAAGTGGTGGTGGCTCAAAATAAACTGAAAAGTATCTGCTTCTAACTGCGCCAGTGTAATGCGAATCAAGGGAGCTGATTTCAAGTCAAAGCCCTGATCTCGATCGGCTTTGAGGAATGTTTCTAACTGCTGTTGTTGTTCTGACGCAGAGAGCGATCGCCAGTTTATTTCCTGCCAAGATAATGCAGCCTGCTTACGCACCGCTTGCACGGGTTCTTTCAAATTTTCCCACACGAAACAAGTCCGCAAAATGGGATGTCGCTCTACAACTTTTTGCCAACTATTTCTAAATGCAGAAACATTGAGATCGCCGCGCAAGACGCATAGTAGTTGCCCGAAATATACGCCCGATTCTGGCTGGTAAAGAGAATGAAAGAGAATGCCCTGCTGAGCTGGGGAGAGGGGATAAAAATCTTCGATATTGCCTTTGATCATATTAAAGCTCTCCCAAAATTGCGGTAATGTTATCTAAATCGTCCTGGCTCCACTGGCTCCACTTAAACTCTGCAAAGTCAGAAAAAGTGCAGCCACCAGCGTCGGGTGACAGACAGTATTGAATTAGCGATCGCAGCGATTCTATAAAGCCCGTTGCTAAATTTTCAATGCTTTCTCGTCGGTGAATACTTTCGCTGTACGTCCAATCTAATTGCAGCTTGCCGCTGGCAATAAAGCCGTTAATTTCCAGTAGGTAACGCCGATTTCCGCGCGGGCTGCGAAGGGGGCCACTCGGCTCGGAAGACAGCATTAATAAAGAAGCTTTTGGCAGCACTTGGTCAAACTGTCCGAGATAATTAAAGCTTACCTCAGTTAGCGGCAAATTCGAGATCTTTTTAGCCGTTTCTTCGTTTAAATATCGCAGGACACCAAAGCCGATGCCGCGATTTGGTACTGCACGTAACTGCTCTTTTACTAATTTGAGGGCAGAGCCTAGATCGGAATGTTTTTCTGAATTTAACAGGACAGGAAAAACTGCTGTAAACCAGCCGATTGTGCGCGACAAATCTACTCCCTCAAATATATCTTCGCGTCCGTGACCTTCTAAGTCCAGTAAAAGTGAGTTATTGCCTGTCCAGTGTGCAAATGCTTGACCTAAAGCAGTTAGCAATACATCGTTAATTTGAGTGCGGTAAACGGCAGGTACTTCTTGTAAGAGCAGTTTTGTTTCTTCAACACTCAAAGCAACGGATACTGTCTTTTCAGATGCAACTAAATTCGCTGCGTTTGGGAAATCTATTGGCAAGCTAGAAGTTGGTTGATGAGAAAGGGCGAACCAGTAATCGAACTCTCCCTGCAATTCGGGCGATCGCGCCCACTCCTGCAAGCGTTCTGCCCACTGCTTAAATGAGGTTGTTTTGGGCGGGAGCGCGACTGTTTTGCCGCGGCTAATCTGGCCATAAGCTGTCTGGAAATCCTCAATTAAAATTCGCCAAGAAACAGCATCAACCGCTAAGTGATGAATGGCCAATAACAAGCGATTTGGCTGATGTTGACCCAAGTCAAATAGGGCAGCGCGAAGTAATGGCCCCTCGGATAAATTTAAACTAATTTGCAACTGATTGGCGGCGGTTTGGAAAGCGGCTTCTCGCTTTTCTGAAGGTAGCGATGACAAATCAATGCAGGTAAAGGTCGCAACCTCGTCGGGATTGGCGAGATCCTGCTGCCAGCCAGATTCTTCTCGCACAAAACGCAGGCGCAGCGCGTCGTGGTGCTTCAGCAATTCCTGCAAAACTGACTCAATTAATGCAGGTTCGAGAGGTTGCTGCAACTCTAAAAGCACCGCCTGATTCCAGTGGTGCGGATCGGAGAGATTTTGCTCGAAAAACCATTGCTGAATCGGTGTCAGCGGAACTTCGCCAATGATTAATTCTTGTTCAGTTAAGTTTAATTTGTCTGTATTGACTACGGTGGCTAATTGGGCAATAGTTTGGTATTGAAATAGTTTTTTGGGTGTGAGTCGCAACCCAGCTTGATTGGCTTTAGAAATGACTTGAATGCTGAGGATAGAATCGCCGCCCAATTCAAAGAAATTGTCGTCAATTCCAACTTGTTCTAACCCCAATACTTGCGCCCAAATTTCTGCCAGGATTTTCTCAATAGCCGTGGTGGGCGCGGCGAATGCCTCTTCGAGTTCTGGGCGATCGCGCTCCGGTGCAGGCAGGGCTTTGCGATCGACTTTACCGTTGTTTGTTAAAGGCAGCGCCTCCAGTGTCACAAAAGCAGCAGGTATCATGTATTCCGGCAATTTTCCTTTCAGAAAGCAGCGTAGTTCGTGAATCAGTATAGAATGCTTATTTTGTGCTGCTGAATTAGCAATTATATAAGCTATTAATCGCTTATCTCCTGGTACATCTTCTCGCACTATAACTACAGCCTGCGACACATCGGAATGCTGTCCTAGTGCTGCTTCAATTTCTCCTAATTCGATGCGGAAACCACGCACTTTTACTTGGTGATCAATTCGTCCCAAGTATTGAATATCGCCATTCGGTAGGTAGCGAGCTAAGTCTCCCGATTTGTACAACTGCGCTTTCAAACTGTCATTAAAGGGATTGGAAATAAACCGCTGGGCCGTTAATTCTGGCTGATTGAGATAGCCCCGCGCGACGCCAGCGCCACCAACGTAAATTTCCCCAGGAATGCCGATCGGAACGGGTTGACAGTTGCGATCGAGCAGGTAAACTTGCAAGTCAGGAATTGGACGGCCAATAAGGCTGGCATTTTTACTTAAATCAGCGACAGTCAGCGGCTGATAGGTGACGTGGACTGTGGTTTCTGTAATGCCATACATATTGACAAGTTGGGGATGTCGATCGCCGTGCCGATCGAACCAAGGTTTTAAGCTTTGCAAGTCTAAAGCTTCCCCGCCAAAAATTACTAAGCGCAGGCTTAAATCTTCGCCAATTCCAACAGATTCTTCTGTTTTTATCAACTGGTAAAATGCAGAAGGAGTTTGGTTGAGAACTGTGACTCGTTCTTTGCATAGCAAGCTGTAAAAATCTTGGGGCGATCGGCTGACTGCATAAGGGACGATCGCGAGTCGCCCGCCGTATAGCAAAGCGCCCCAAATTTCCCAGATTGAGAAATCAAAGGCATAAGAGTGAAACAGCGTCCACACATCTTGCTCGTTGAAGTTGTACCACGACTGGGTAGCAGCAAACAGGCGGAGGACGTTTGAGTGAGAAACTAAAACGCCTTTGGGGATGCCAGTTGAGCCAGAAGTGTAGATGATATAGGCGAGATTTTCGGCAGTGGTGGCGCTGGCGGGATTTTCTTTGCTGTGTTGGGACAAAGCACTTTTATCCCCATCGAGGCAAAGGATTTTGGCGCTGCATTTGGGAAGGGTTTGCAACAACTTTTCCTCAGTCAGCAGCACATTTACCTGCGCGTCTTCGAGTATAAAAGCAAGGCGATCGCGCGGGTTGGCTGGATCGATCGGAACATAAGCGCCACCAGCTTTGAGAATACCGAGAATGCCGATAATTGTATCGATCGCTCGCTCGACGCAAATTCCCACCAAAACTTCTGGTTTAACGCCGAGATGCTGCAGGTAATGTGCGAGTTGGTTGGCTCGTTCATTCAGCTCGCGGTAGGTGAGTTTTTGGTCTTCAAATACGACTGCAATGGCATCGGGAGTTCGATCGACCTGCGCTGCAAATAATTGATGAATGCAGCGATCGCTCGAATAATCGGCGCGGGTGTCATTCCACTCTACTAATAACTGATGCCGCTCTTTTTCCCCCAGCAACGGCAACTCTTCAATCCGCCGATCGGGGTTGGCAGCTATGCCCTCCAGCAAGGTGAGAAAATGCCCCGCCATCCGATTGATTGTGGCTGCATCAAATAAATCTGTGCTGTATTCAAACTGACCGCTAATTTCTTCCTGCTGTTCTTCTAAATGCAGGGTTAAATCAACTTTTGCTGTCTGATTTTCAATATCTAAAAGAGTGAGATTGAGTCCGGCAATTGATTCAGCAGCAACGGGCGCACTTTGCAAAACAAAAGCTACTTGAAACAGCGGATTGTAGCTCAAATTTCGCTCTGGTTGCAACTCTTCAACCAATTTCTCAAACGGCAAATCCTGGTGAGCGTAAGCTTCCAAACTCACATCCCGAATGCGATCGAGCAACTGCCGAAAAGTGCGATCGCCTGACAAATCAGTTCGCAATACCAAAGTATTGACAAAAAACCCGATTAGCCCTTGAATTTCCGCTCTGTTGCGGTTGGCGATGGGAGAACCAACGGGGATATCTGCCTGTCCTGTATAGCGATAGAGCAACGTTTTAAAGGCTGCTAACAGGGTCATAAACAGGGTGGCATTTTCCTGGCGGCTGAGCTTTTTGAGGGCTGCCGTTAGCGTTTTCGGGATGAGCAATGATTCTTTCGCGCCCCGATAGGTTTGCACGGGGGGACGGGGGCGATCGGCTGGCAATTCCAGCAAGGGGGGAGCGCCACTGAGCTGCTTTTTCCAGTAGTTAAGTTGAGTTTGCAAGCGTGAAGCGAAGCTATCCCCCACGGAATCGCCCGCCAGCCATTCCCGCTGCCAAATAGCAAAATCGGCGTACTGGATGGGAAGTTCGGGAAGTGGGGATGGTTTGCCAATCGAAAACGCTTCATAAAGTGCTGCTAATTCTTGCAGAAAGACTCCGATTGACCAGCCATCAAAAATAATGTGGTGCAGCGTCAGCAGCAAGACATATTCCTCAGCATCTAACTGTAGCAAATTAGCTCGCAACAGCGGCCCTTTGGTGAGGTCAAAAGGTTTGCTAGCTTCTGCTGCTGCCAGTTTTTTGACTTCCGCTTCTCGTTGAATTTCGGACAATTTTTGCAAGTCTAAAAGTTGCAGTCCGAAATTAAAATTTTCACCAACCACCTGCACAGGTTGACCGTCTACAGTGGCAAATGTCGTTCGCAAAGCTTCGTGACGGCGCACAATTTCCTTGAAACTTCGTTCTAGCACTACTACATTTAGCTTGCCTTTCAGTAAGACAGCCGCCGGAAGATTGTAAAAAGGATTTCCCGGTTCTAATTGATCGATAAACCACAGTCTTTGCTGGGCAAAAGAGGTGGGAAATGCAAATACTTCTTCTTCGGAAGTATTCGCAGAGTCGCGAGTATCTGTTGGAGGTTTTTCGGAAAAATGCACCGTCATGGGATTAGTAGCTGGTAATTGGTAATTGGGATTGCAGCAGATATTTGGGGATTGGTTATGAGCACCGGAATAATATAGAGGACACGGCAGTGCCGTTTCCCTACCGCGATTAATTGTAGGGACACGGCACTGCCGTGTCCTGGCTGTGGGTAATATTAATTCCGATGCTACCGGATTTGATATTATTGGCTGCTAACTCATGACTCATCACTGAATTGTGGTTAGCGCAAAGATGACAGTGACCTGCGGTACGCCGATCGCGAAACGGGAACGATCGCGGGTTCTTCAACGACCGCATTTTGGTTTTTGGCTTCAGCAATCTTTTCTGCAAGTACGGCGAGCGATCGCCCTGCAAAAATATCGCACAAAGGCAACTCTATCTGACAAGATTCTCGTATCTTTGCTGCTAATTGAATTGCCAGCAGCGAATTTCCTCCTAGTTCAAAAAAGTTATCGGTAATACTTAACTGCTCAATGCCGAGAACCTCACAGCAAATTCTCGCTAACATTGCCTCAATAGGAGTGCGAGGCGCGACAAAATTCTTGGCTTCTGGAATTGCAGCATCCGGTTCGGGCAGAGCCTTACGGTTAACTTTGCCGTTCGCCGAAAGTGGCAGCGCGTCCAGAATTATCAATGCAGACGGCACCATATAATCGGGCAGTTTTTCTCTCAGGAATTGGCGCAATTCTTCAGTCGCAAGGACAGCATTTTGTTGGGGAACAATATACCCTACTAAGCGCTTTTGACTGTGATTTTCTCCGAATGCGGTGACAATGGATGCTTTGACTGCTGGGTGCTCGTTCAAAGCAGCTTCAATTTCTCCTGCTTCGATGCGAAATCCTCGAATTTTAAGGCGGAAATCTTCTCGCCCTAAAAATTCGATGTTGCCATCCGGCAAATAGCGCCCTAAATCTCCCGTTCGGTACAAGCGATCGCCCGTGACGGGGTGCGTGAGGCAACTGGCGCGAGTTTTTTCTTCATTCCGCCAGTATCCTTTTGTCAGCCCAACTCCCGCACAGCACATCTCGCCGGCAACCCAGACGGGACAGTCTTCGAGCCTTTCATTCAAAATGTAATAGCGTGTATTGGCGATCGGCGATCCGTAGGGAATGCTCTTCCAAGAAGAATCAACAGTTTCTACCGGATACCAAATATTCCAAAGGGTAGTTTCGGTTGGCCCGCCGACACTGACAACGCGACAGTCACGGACGATCGCCCTTAACCTCTGGGGCAGCGTCACCGGTATCCAATCTCCGCCGAGAAACGCCCAGCGCCAGCAATCGGGCAACACTTCAGAACGTCCGCCAGCGTAATCGAGCAGCATTTCCATCATCGGGGGAACCGAGTTCCAAATGGTGACGCGCTCTTTTACCATCAATTGCGCCCAGTGAGCGGGGTCTAGCCGTTGTGTGGCATCGGGAATGACGATCGCACCCCCGGCTGCTAGGATGCCGAAAATATCGTAAACGGACATATCGTGGTGCAGTGCGGTGACTGCGATCGCGCGATCGCACTCGGTCACATTAAACACTTGGTTCGTTTGAGCGATCGCATTGACTGCACCTCGGTGCGCGATCGCCACGCCTTTCGGCAAGCCAGTTGAGCCCGAAGTATAAATCACATACGCTAAATCTTCCGCTTCCTGCACCGACTCCAAAGCTTCGCCGCTTTCTGTTGCTAATTCCTCAGTGTCGAGACAAATTCGCCGCACATTTTCCGGCCATTCCAATCGCTGATTTAACTGAGATTGCGTCAAAACAATCTCAACTTCGCCATTTTCCAGCAAATACCACAGCCGCTCTTTTGGTAGCGCCGCATCTACGGGCAAATAAGCTGCCCCGGATGCGAGAATTCCCAGCACAGCGACGATTTGCTCCCATCCTTTCTCCATAACCACGGCAACCAACTGGTTAGGGCGAGCTCCCAGCTTCCGCAATCGGTGAGCGACTTGATTCGATCGCCGGTATAGTTCCTCGTAGGTGAGGGTACGATCGCGCGTAATGACAGCGGGTTCGTGCGATCGCGACGCGGCTTTCTCAGCAAACAATTCGTGCAGCAGTGCATCGGGAATGGGTGCTTCGATGCCGTTAGTAAAAGCTTGCTGAAACTGCACCGTTTTCTGCCAAGTTTCCTCTTCATTAGCGAGGCTTTGCAATAGGCGACAGTAGGCATCAAACATCTCATCGATCAGTCTTGGCGGGAAGAGTTCTTCCACCGCATCCCAGCTAAAAGACAGCCCCTGGGCAGTTTCGGTAAATTGCGCGTCGATCCAAACTTGCGGAGTTTGACCGATAATGTGCACCAATTCTCCCAATTCTTGAATGAGAGAGAAGATAGAAGTATCTTCCCCTGGCGCGTTTTGCGGATCGATCGTAAACACGACCGGCATCAACGCTGCCGTTGTACCTTGCGCTTGGGCGAGTTCTCGCAAAACGCGCACACCGCTAACATATTGGTGTTCTAAATCTTGCCAAAGCTGTTCTTGCAGTCGCTTGGCTCGTACTTCAAAACTTTCTTGCTTGGAGTTATCTATTTCTAGCAGAGTAAATGAGGCAAATTCTCCAATAATCTCCTCAACTTGAGAATGCAGGGGAAGGCGATTAAAGCGCGGCACGTTGAGGGTAAACCGAGGTGTTTTGCTCCACAGGGAAAGCACCTCCGCATAGGCGGCGAGCAATAAACCCGTAGGAGTGAGGCTGGCGCGAGCTATGCGCGTTTTGAGTCGCTGCCAAGTTGAGAAATCTAAGCGATCGCTCCAGCGTTTAAATCGCGGCTGTGTTAAGGAATTCGGGTGTTTGGCGAGGGGCAATTCCGGCGCTGGTGGCAGGGTTTTGAGACGAGTTCGCCAGTAATCTAAGGATTGCTGGTAAAGTGGGGATTTTTCTAAGGCGATCGTGGTTAACACGCAGTCGCGGAAAGAAAGTTGCAAGGGGGCGATCGTAGTATGGGGATTGCGGTAAAACTTTACCAAATCGCCAAACAAAATTTGAAAACTCCAACCGTCTATGCACAAGGCGTCAATGCTGATGTGGAGGCGGATGCGGCGCTTATTAATTTTGGAAGCGCAAATCTCGAACAGCGGCCAGCGATCGAGCGGTAGCACTTGGTGGGAAAGGCGATCGCGGATTGCTTCGAGTTGTTCGCCGGCAACTTTTGGAGCGATCGATCGCAAATCCAAAACCTCAATTTTATAAGCGGGTACCTTTTCCAGAATTTGCTGCTGTCCATTCGGAAGGACGATCGCCCGCAGCATATCGTGACGCTCTACAACTCGCTCCCACGCGAGGCTAAACCGCTCTAAATCTAACTCGTCGCTCTCAATTTCTACATAACCGTGAATCGCAACATTGCCCATTTCAAAGAAGCTATTTCTCCCGATCCAGTACGCCTGCTGCATTTCGTTGAGCGGAAAGGGTTGGTAGCGATTTTGAGCATCGGGGGCGATCGCGGGCAGTGAAATCAGGGGTTCGGGCGACTGCTGGCTCTGAGCTTGTGCGATCGTCGCTGCTAGACTAGCGACTGTGGGGGATTGAAATAGACAGCGCAGCGATAGCTCGACTTGAAAGCGATCGCGCACCTTGGCAATTAGTTGAGTTGCTAACAAAGAGTGACCTCCCAACTCAAAGAAATTGTCATTGATTCCCACCTGTTTTAAACCCAGAACCTCCGCCCAAATATCAGCTAATACTTGTTCTTCTAAAGTCTGAGGAGCGATAAAATCCGCATCTGAACTGTTAGTTTCCGGTGCGGGAAGTGCCTTAAAATCTACCTTGCCGTTTGGTGTCAGTGGCATCGCTTCTAAAAACATGAAACTGGCAGGAACCATATAATCGGGCAGTTTTTTCTGGAGAAAAGAGCGCAGATTTTTAATCCGTGCAGAGTTGTCAATGCTGACTGCTGAATTTAAAACGAGGTAGGCGATTAAGCGCTTTCCGGCTGAATCTTCGTCACGCGCCAAAATGACGGCTTCTTGCACGTCTGGATGTTGGCTGAGCGTGGATTCAATTTCTCCCAACTCTATGCGAAAACCGCGAATTTTTACTTGGCGATCGGTGCGATCGAGAAATACTAAATTCCCATCGGGGAGATATCGGACTAAATCGCCTGTTTTGTAAAGGCGATCGCCTTGCACTTTGCTAAAAAGATCGGGAATAAATTTTTCTCGATTCAACTCTGAACGGTTGATATATCCTCTCGCAACCCCTGCACCTCCGATATAAAGTTCGCCGGGAACTCCGATCGGAACAGGTTGCAAATTAGCATCGAGTACATAGGTGCGGGCATTTGGAATTGGACGACCAATCGGCAGAGATTTTGCAGTAGAAATATTTGCTGATAACTGGCACCACGTCGCGGAAATCGTTGTTTCTGTGGGGCCATAAGCATTAACAAGCCGCACTTTTTCTGATACGCACTTTTGCCACCGATCTAGCGACGCTGGAAGCGCTGCTTCTCCACCAATAATTGTCAAGCGCACTGACGGGGGAAATTCTTGGGTTTTGGTACTGAGCATGGCTGTGAATTCGTGCCAGTAAGCTGTCGGCAAATTCAGGACGGTGATTTCCCACTCCCGGCACTTTTGTAGGAAGGAAGAAATACTGTCTGACATGGAATTTTCGCGCAGTACCAGAGTTGCGCCTCGCGTTAAACAGGGATAAATTTCTTCAGCACTGACATCGAAGCTGAGGGAAGCAAATTGAAGAATGCGATCGTTCGCTTCAATGCCATATTCGACACTTGCAGCCTGGGTATAATTCGCCAAAGAGTGATGCTGCACCATAACCCCTTTTGGCTTGCCGGTAGACCCGGATGTATATATGATATAAGCTAGGTTTTCTGGCGAAACGGCGCTATCAGGATTTGACTGATGTTGTTGAGAAATTTTCTCCCATTCTGCATCCAAGCAAATCACAGTAATCTTCTGCGCTGGTAAGTTTGCTGCTAATTGCGTTTGCGTTAGCAGTACCTGAACTCCAGCGTCTTCTAACATGAAATTAAGACGTTCTTTGGAATAATTCGGATCGAGAGGTAAATAAGCGCCACCTGCTTTTAATACGCCTAAAATTGCGACGATCGCATCGAGCGATCGATCCATATAAACGCCGACAATCGCATCTGGTTTTACGCCTAAAGAGAGCAAGTAATGGGCAAGTTGATTCGCGCGATTATTGAGTTCTCTGTATGTAAAACTTTGACATTCAAATTGCACCGCAACAGCATCAGGGTTTTTCGCAGCCTGCACTTCAAACAAACGGTGAACGCACCCATTTTGGGAGTAATTTATCCCAGTATTATTCCACTCAAAGAGTAGTTGCTGGCGTTCTGCTTCTGCAAGCATGGGCAAATCTGACAGTCGTGCGGAAGAATTGGCAACGATACTTTCTAATAAGTTCTGAAAGTGTCCTGCCATTCGCGCAATAGTGGTCGGTGAAAATAAGTCTATGCTGTATTCAAACCACCCTCTAATACCTGTTGCTGTCGTTTCTAATTCCAGCGTTAAATCGAAATTTGCTGTGCCGCTGTGAATCTGTTGGCAGTTCAGGCTTAAACCCGGCAATTCTAAGGCGAATTCAGAGGCATTTTGAAAGGCAAACATCACCTGGAATAAAGGCGAGTGACTTAAATCTCGATTCGGCTGCAATTCTTCTACCAACTTCTCAAACGGTACATCTTGATGCGCGTAAGCGCCTAATGCAACCTCTCGCACTCGACTCAGCAACTCTCGAAAAGTGGGATTTCCATTTAAGTCAGTCCGCAGGACTAAAGTATTGACAAAAAATCCAATCAATGATTCGATTTCGCTGCTGTTGCGGTTGGCAATTGGTGAACCGACGAGGATATCTTCTTGTCCCGTGTAGCGGTAAAGCAGTGTTTTGAATGCTGCCAGCAATGTCATAAATACAGTAGTTTTTTCGCGGCGACTCAATTGCCTAATTGCCTCGGTTAACTGCTCTGGCAATTCAAATAATTGCCGACCTCCCTTGTAACTTTGAACAGCGGGACGAGAAAAGTCTGTTGGTAAATTTAGAACTGCTGTGCTGCCACTTAACTGCTGCTTCCAGTAAGTAAGTTGAGTTTCTAATATTTCTCCCTGCATTTGTTGGCGCTGCCAAGTTGCAAAGTCTGCATACTGAATTGGCAGCGGTGGAATCGCGGCTAAATTCTTATTAGATAATCCTTCATAAAATGCAGCTATTTCCCGTAAAAATACGCCTAAAGACCACCCATCAAAAATGATATGGTGGGCGGACAAGAGCAGGGTGTGTTCCATTTTAGATAGGCGCAGAAGCTTGGCGCGGAGCAGATTTGGCTGAGTCAAATCAAAGGGCGATTGTGCTTCTTGCAACGACAGTTTTTGCGCTGCTTTTTCGCATTTCTCCGGGGAGCGATCGCTCAAATCTATCAGCGGCAATGGGAAACTTTTGGCATCAGAAATAACTTGTACTTGGGCTTTTTCTCCACCAGCAAAAGCAGTTCTTAAAACCTCGTGCCGCTCGATAATTTTCTCAATACTTTGTCTGAGCGTTTCTGCATTGAGTTGTCCTGTAATCCGAACTGCACCGCAGAGGTTGTAGAAGGGGTTTCCTGGTTCCAATTGGTCGAAGAACCACAAGCGCTCTTGGGCAAAAGACAGGGGAAGATGGCGCGATCGAGAAACTGGCTTAATGACGACTGCCTTGGTATTTCCTGTTAGCTGCTCTCGAATTTTCTCTGCTAGTTGAGCAATGCTCCTATCCTCAAACAAATCGGCAACCGATACAGTAACGCCCAAGTCACTCTCAATTTGATTTTTTAACTCAAAAATTCTTAAAGAATCTAGTCCAAAGCTACTGAGTGGTCGATCGATAATATTTTGTGTTTTCCCGCTGGCACTGAAGTGGGTTGAAGATTCCTCTTCAGTAGGCTGTAGCAGACTTTGGCTATTAGCCGGGGAATTCACTCCCCGGCGGTTTACCTGCTGCCAAAGATAAGCCTCAAGCAGCGACTGCTGTTGTTCTAACTCGGCTGTCAGCAGATTTTCTCGCGTCAGGCGATTCTCTATTTCAACAAAATCAGATATCTCTAAAATGCTACTCGCGACAACTTCCAATTTGTTAGCTAGAAAGTCTGCATAGGCGGCGCGACGTTGAATTTTACCGCTGGTAGTTTTTGGAATGCTTCCGGGTTTGATCAGCGCTACTCCATAGGCTTGTACTTCATATTCTTGAGCAATGCTGGAGCGGATGGCGCTGATAATTTCCTCGGTATTATCCGGCGCTTTGCGAGATTGTAATTCTTGCACGATAACGAGCTGTTCTTCGCCTGCGACTTCCACCGAGAATGCCGCGATCGCCCCCTGCCGCAAACTGGGATGGCTGCGCTCTGATGTTCTTTCTATATCTTGGGGATAAAGATTGCGACCTCGGATGATAATCAAATCTTTGAGTCGCCCTGTAATAAACAGTTCTCCGTCGCGCAAAAAGCCTAAATCTCCGGTTCGCAAAAATGGCCCTTCGCGGGTATCTGAAAGATATGCTTGAAAGGTTTTTTCTGTCTCTTCTGGGCGATTCCAATAGCCTCGCGCAACTGTTTCGCCAGCTACCCAAATTTCTCCGACTTCCTGCGGCTGGCATTGCGTCAGAGATTCGGGATTGACGATCGCAACTTTAGTCCCAAATTCCGGGAAACCGCAGCCGACTAAAGTTCTCGCGCCCCCTTCGCCTTCCAAAACTTCTACAATATGATTATTTTCCAGCGCCCCAGCATCAACAGCTAAGAAAGTCGGTGTTGTCCCGCTGCGAACCGTGGCAATTTTTAGGGTGGTTTCTGCCATTCCGTAAGCAGGACAAAACGCATCGGCGTGAAAACCGCAGGGCTCAAAAGCTTTGGTAAATCGCTCTAGGGTTTCTTTGTGGATGGGTTCTGCGCCGTTATAGGCGACGCGCCAACTACTCAAATCGAGCGTTTTTTGGCGATCCAAGATTTTGCTGATTTTGCTAGCGCACAAGTCGTAAGCAAAATTTGGCCCGCCACTGTGGGTAGCTTTGTAGCGCGAAATCGCTTCCAACCAGCACATCGGGTTCTGAATAAACGCGGCTGGCGGCATGAAGTAAGAGGGAATTCCCAGATACAAAGGTTTGAGCAATCCGTCAATTAACCCCATGTCGTGAAAGGGGGGAAGCCACGTTACCGCAACGCTTTCGGCATCGTGGTGAAAGCCTCGGTGAATGTATTCGATGTTATACAAAACGTTGGCGTGGCTCACCATTACGCCTTTGGGGGTGGAGGTTGAGCCGGAAGTGTACTGAAGATAAGCCACTTCGTCGGGATGGATGGGTGGCTGCTGCCATTTTTCGCCGTCATCGGCAAGCGCCTCTGCTGTCAGCCAGTGCAGCCCTTTGAGTTCCGGCGCTTGATCGCATAGCTGCTCTAAATTTTCCAGGTGTCGTGTGGGAGCGATCGCAACTGTTGCTCCTGCGTCTTTGGCGATCGCACTAATTTTCCCTAAATTCCGCTTCAGCTTCGGCGGATAGAGGGGAACGGCGATCACTTTGGCGTACAAACATCCAAAAAAGGCGGCGAGATAGTCTAATCCTGGTGGGAAAAGCAGTAAGGCTCGTTCGCCAGTCAGCCCCAATGTCTGAAGTCGCACGGCGTGCGATCGGGCGATCGCATCTAACTGTCGGTAAGTCAAACTGGCGGTTTCAGTTTTTCCGTCTAACAGAAATGTATATTTCTGCTCTGGTTGGTGTAGCGCTCTGTTTTGTAGGAGTTCCACCAAATTGGTACAACTTTCGGTGAGTTGGTTTCCCTTAATGCTTGCGTCACTCATCGATTCTTTTCACCTAATAAATCTTGTTTGCAGTACGCCAACCAGTTCCGCCAAATTCTTGCCACATAGACTTTCTGTGAACAGTTGTCAGGCGTTACGAGTCTCCCATCAGCGCGTTTGAGTCTTCAATCCCGGTATTAGCGCTTGTTTTCACGTTTTGTTGTCGATCGCCCTGTTCGGCAATGACAAGCGAATTTCAAAGGTGGTACCCGCCACCTGATTGATCCGTGGAATCAATCGGGAGCATCTGGAATCTCAAATCCTCAAGCCCCCGAATTGATTCGTGGGGTCAATCGAAAGCATCTCAAATCTAAAATCTCAAATCGAATGACTCCGGGGCAATTTTCAGTCCGAGCCAGCTTCGACATCAGCTTCAGGGACTTTACGACTATCGACTTTAAAGATAGTAGACTAGATGATATCTATTGTCAAGAGTCGTTGAGGTATTTTATTGACTCCCGTCATTTCCTATATGAGAATCTTTTCTAGCTCTTGCTATAGCATTTTAGGCGATCGTTTGTCAAGACCTTACCGTTAACCATAATAGGCAAGTAGTCCCCAACTAGATAGAAGGGTCGCACACCAATATAAAATGCAATTAATTTGCATTAGTTAGCTCTTGACAGATGCAAGGACTCTGTTATCTAATTAAGGCACTTTCTCATTAAGTGTCCAGCGACTACTGCCTTTAACCGAGGAACGCGCCCACTGTGGCAACTCGCCCAAAGGCGCCACCGGACTGAGGCTTTTGTCCTCACGCACCTCCTGCATTCCCAGACAAATCCCCTAGCGACGGGAGAATCGGCTCGAAATGCGCCCGAAAACTGGGCAGGATCTTCGGCAAGTCAGTTTCAATAGCCAGAGAAAAGCAGCCACGCTGCCACAAATCAGGTTGTGCAAGCAACGCCAACCACATATCCGAAGTTCCATTAATTGTTGATTCAAGAGTAATGAACAGATCGCAGAAATTATTAAGCAGCCTCGGGCTGGCAGGAGTCGTGCCAGCGTTAATCGCTCAGTCGGCGTGCGCTTCCACCATCGCGCAGGTGACGGCAGTTCGCCTCAACCCCACGTCAGAAGGCATCGAAATCATCCTAGACACTGAAGATGGAAGACCCCTGCAAGTCTTCAGCACCAGCTTTGGCAAAACTTTACAAGCTGATGTCATCACCGCTCAACTGCGACTACCGGGGGGAAATGAGTTTCGTCAAGACAAACCGGCTGCGGGAATTGCTTCTGTCACCGTTACTCCTTTAGATAACAACACCATCCGCATCAAAGTGATTGGCGAGAGGGGTCAACCAGTAGCACGGGTGATTCCTAACACTGCGGGTCTGATTCTGGGCTTAAAACCCAGCTCGGAGATGACTGCTCGCCCGCCTGCACCGGCTCCTACAACACAGCGGCCAGGGACACCTGCAGCACCCTTACCACCGACAGGGCAGCCAGTAGAGATACCCGCAGAACCTTTACCGCCGACAGCGCAGCCACCAGGAACGCCCGGAGAATCCTTTCCGCCGACAGCGCAGCCACCAGGAACGCCCGGAGAATCCTTTCCGCCGACAGCGCAGCCACCAGGAACGCCAGGAGAACCCTTACCGCCGACAGCGCAGCCACCCGCTATAACGCCACAGGTGGGGAGAGACTCGATTGAAATCGTCGTTACTGCAACGCGAACCGCAGAAAGAGTGACAAACGTGCCGCGCTCTATAACAGTGGTAGACTCAGAAGAACTTCAGCAGCAGGTAGGGCAATCGAGAAATATCGGGGAAGCTCTGGCAAATCAGGTTCCCGGTTTCGCGCCTCCGACTCAACAAACCAGCACTTATGGACAAACTTTGCGGGGGCGCGACGTTTCCGTTCTGATTGACGGCGTGCCGCAAACAACTAATCTTCAATCTTTTGGCAGAGAATTTAGAAACATCGATCCCAGTGCGATCGAACGCATTGAGGTAGTGCGGGGGTCTACCGCAATCTACGGTGCTCAGGCTACGGGTGGCGTGATTAATATTATTACTCGCCGGCCAACTGAGGAAAGGCTAACTGCTGTTACTGAAGTGGGCGTCGGTAGCGCTTTAACAAATACAGAAGATGCTCTAAGCTTTAACGCTCAGCAGACGATTTCTGGCCGAAGTGGCAATTTCGATTTCACCGGCACTGTCTCGATCGCCAGAAGTGGAGCTTTTTACGATGCCAAAGGCGATCGTATTCCCTTTTTTGAACTCGGCGGAGATAGCAGCACCCTCTTCAACGTGATGGGCAAAGTCGGGGTAGATTTGGACACCCAACAGCGGCTGCAACTAACTGTCAATCACTATCGGGAAACCCAAGATCCCAATGCGATCCAAGATTTTAGCGTTGACGATCGGGAAGGACGGCAAAAAGCCCGCGCCATCCGCACCGGAAATTTGGATATCGACGGGGAAACACCGGGAAATAAAAGTACACAGCTCAACCTAAGTTACACCAACCAAAACCTTTTTGGCAGCAGCCTTCAAAGTCAAATCTACTATCGAACTAATTCCAATGTAGGTGTTCCCTCTGATTACCGCACGTCCGATTTCTTCGGGCCATTTCTCGGCGTTACTCGATCGCGAGGCGAGAACGAACAGATAGGAGGTAGATTGGCGATCGTCACTCCTTTATCCCGTGCCGAAAATCTGCGATTAACTTGGGGTTCTGACTATGTTACTGAAGATAGCAGACAGCGTTTCGACCTGTACGACCCGGAGAGATTTGACACAAGTGGCGGCCGGGTTTACCGGAAAATCTCCGAGCGTCCTTTCGTTCCTCCTTACACTTACAACAGCCTTGGCCTTTTCGGTCAATTGGAATGGAATATTGACGATATCGTCATTCTAAGTGGCGGGATACGTCACGAACGCATCGGGTTAGAAGTCGATGATTATACCACTTTTAACGATCGCCAGATCCAAGGAGGCGATCGCAAATTTAACGCCACCCTATTTAATACAGGAGCTGTCTATAAACTAAATAACAACTTCAACGTATTTGGCAACTTTTCTCAAGGTTTCTCAGTTCCCGATTTCGGTCGCATCCTCCGCCAACCCCCCGACAATTTTGTCGGAATTGAATCTTCTTTAGAGGTAACTCAACCGCAAAAAGTCAACAACTACGAAATTGGCATTCGAGGAGGATGGCAATCGGTGCAAATGTCGCTTGCTGCTTTTTACAATACCTCCGATTTAGGAGTGAATTTTCAACCAGTTGGCAACACAGGCCGCCTGGAACTAATCCGCGCCCCAGAACGTATTTACGGCTTAGAAGGAACTGTGGATTGGCAACCTGCACCAGCATGGTCGCTCGGCGGTACTGCTACTTATATTCAAGGTGAATATGACGACGACAATGGCCGTTCTCTCGCCCTCGATAGCAGCCGAATTCCACCGCTCAAGCTAACAGCTTATCTGCAAAATGAAACTTTGCCGGGATGGAACAATCGGTTACAGTTCTTATATTCTGGAAATCGCGATCGGGCATTCAAAGACGGCTCGGATGGCGGCCCGATTAGCAGCTATCTCACGTTAGATTACATCAGCTCGGTGAAAATTGGATTGGGCGAACTACAAGTCAAAGTTGAGAATTTATTGAACAATCAATATTTTCCTGTGCTGTCGCAATACTTAGCTGGATTTGGCTCAGACAGCTCTAATTATGCAGCGAGAGGTTTAACTCTCAGTGTTAATTACCGCCTTAACTGGTAGTTACAGCAGATGCAGGTTTATGAGGTAGATTCAATATCCCAAGACAGGGAATTCATTCCCTGTCTGACTATCGGTTTTACCTTAATTAGAACAGTTAACGGCTTCGAGGAAAAATTCGAGATGAAGTTCCGCAAACTCGCATTTAAACTGCACTTGTATTTGGGGTTGGTGGTAGGAATATTTTTAGCAGTAATTGCTTTAACGGGTAGCTTGCTGGTTTTTAGTCCCGAAATCGAGCGGTTATTCAATCCCCAACTCCTGCAAGTAATTCCTCAAGCCGAACGGATACCGCTGGAAAATGTCCTGCAACTTGTCGAAAAAGCTTATCCGCAAAATCAGGCTCTTAGTATCTTGCTGCCGCGCTCGGCGAAGGAAGTTTGCCAAGTTTCGATGCTTTCAAAAAGTGAGGAAGTAGTTAACGTTTATGTCAATCCTTACAGCGGAGAAATTACGGGTACGCACTTTGAAAAAGAAACTTTTACAGGTTTTATTTTTACGTTACACGCGGAATTAGCCGGAGGAGAATTCGGTCATTTTGTTGTGGGTATTTGCGGTTTAGTAATGCTAGGAATAACTTTTACGGGCTTGGCATTGTGGACTGGTTGGCGTAATTTGGGTCGCGGATTTTCGATTAATTGGAAAGCTCACTGGCAGCGGACTGTCTTTGATTTACATAACGTTTCGGGGATTGTATCGGTTGCTTTTCTCATCCTCATTTCTGCTACAGGGACAGCGATAATTTTTTACGTGCCGGTTGAATCTACTCTGTATTGGCTAACCAATGAAAAGCCCCAGCCAGCATTGACTTCTCATCCCAACTCTAGCAGTTCGAGGCAAAAACTTGATGAAATATTACAGCAAGTGAGTATTGTTTGGCCGGAAGCTAAAACCACTTTTATTTCTTTGCCTTTGACACCTGAAGCAACTTTTAAAGTAAGGAAAAAATTTCCTAATGACCCGCACCCAAACGGGATTAGCACGATTTATATCGACCAATACAGTGGCGAAATATTGCAGGCTGATAGTGTAAATTCGGCTTCTGTCGCAAATCGAATTCTCAACTCGCTTTATCCGCTACATATTGGCAGCTATGGCGGAATTTACTTGCGGCTGGTAAATGCGATCGCAGGATTAGCACCAATCGTACTGTTTATGACGGGCGCAATGATGTGGCGGCAGCGGCATTTGGCGAAATTTTACCGCAAGGAGGCGAGGCAGCAATATGAAGAATTATCTCCACTTAGTCAACAATGGCCTTGGTTTTAACGAGGGCGATGTGCTGTTTGATGCGGGTATCATATCATTTCCGGTAACACCGGAATGATGTTGACTGTTGACGGTTGACTGTTCACTGTTAACAGTCAACAGCGAACTCGAACTTACTATTCCGATGAAGAGAGGATTTGATATCATTCTCCTGTCTAAAAAACCCTATCCTCAGAATTTTAAATCCTATCAATTGCCTATTTAATGCAAAAATTTATTCTACTTTGGCTTGGACAAACTGCTTCGATGATTGGCAGCGCTATGTCCGGGTTTGCGCTGACTATTTGGATTTGGGAGTCTACCCATCAAGCGACGGCTTTGGCTTTGTTGATGTTTTTTACTCAATTGCCGCGCATCTTGCTTGCTCCGGTTGCTGGCATTCTCGTCGATCGCTGGAATCGAAAATTTTTGATGGCGATCGGCGATACGGTTTCAGCTTTGTTAACGCTCGCTATCCTATTACTTTATATCAGCCACAACCTGCAACTATGGCATTTATATGTAGCGAGTGCGATTAACGGAATTTTTGACCAAATTCAGCAGTTAGCTTACTCAGCAGCCATCGCCACAATGATGCCAGAAAAGCATTACAGCCGCGCTAGCAGTTTAAGTTTTTTGGCAAATTATGGCGCGAGTATTATTGCTCCGACGTTGGCAGGGATTCTCTATTCTGCGATCGGGCCCGGCGGGATTTTTACGATCGACCTGGCAACTTTTACAATCGCGATCGCCACGCTAGTATGTGTGAAAATACCCCAGCCCGCGATCGCGCCAGCATTGCGGAGCAATATCGCCTCCAATCCCCAGCCGACTCGCCACCACTTTTGGCAAGAACTCAGCTTCGGATTCCGCTACATCGTCCATCGTCCCAGCCTGCTTGCCTTGCTGGTGTTGGTTTCGCTATTCTGGTTCGCTCACGACATCGGCGCGGCCCTCTACTCACCGATGATTCTGGCACGCACCGGCAATAATACGAGAATCCTCGGTACTATCCTTTCCGCCGCCGGCGCAGGTGGCGTTTTAGGAGCATTGTTCGTCAGTATTTGGGGCGGCCCCAAACGCCGAATCCGAGGCTTTCTGCTAGGCATGGCAGGCGCGGGCTTGAGTAAAATAGTCTTTGGTTTCGGTCAGGCGCTTTCTATCTGGATTCCCGCTCAATTTTGTTCGTCTTTCAATTTCCCCATCCTCGGCAGTTCCAACGAGGCGATTTGGCTGGCGGAAGTTGCACCAGAGGTACAGGGGCGTGTTTTTGCTACCAGAGCAGTCATCGTGCAATTGGCCTCAGCGATCGGTTTATTGATCGCAGGGCCACTTGCCGATCGCGTCTTTGAACCCGCCATGCAACCGGGAGGTTTTTTAGCAGCTATTTTTGGCGGAATTCTGGGGACAGGTGCCGGTGCTGGCATGGCTTTGTTATACGCTATCTCGTCGCTGGGATTATTGCTCGTTGCAGTCGGTGGGTATGCTTGTCGGCTGCTGCGCGAGGGCTAATATCGTTTCCGGTAGCATCGGAATGATTTAACCGCAGAGGGCGCAGAGAACGCAGAGGGAGAGAATACAGAGAGGAATAATTCCGATGCTACCGGAAACGATATCAAGGGGAAACGGCGCACAGAAGTCTTTTAACTTCTTCCTTCTTCCTTCTGCCTTCTGCCTTCTGCTAGAGTTTTTGGCGCGAACTCAGGTGAGCTTCAACTTCCGATCGCGATCGCCATACAGGCCGCAATTCCTTGCGAGCAAAGAACTGCCACTGATCGCTGGTATGGGGCGAACCAGGTTGACTGGCGTTGCCGTAACTGTTTAGCGCCATCGCTTTCACCGGATTCGAGAACTCAATCGTGGCGACAAAAGAATCGCCCGCAACCGCTTGAAAGCGATTGTCTTTCCGTGGAGCGAACCATACTGAGCGAAATACACCCAAAGCACCGTCAGCTCCATTTGCCGGCAAATTAGCCTCCCCAGGCAATCGGAAGACTTCCCCCCATGCCACATCTAAAGCGCCATAAGTTGCCTCAACTTTGGTTGCTGTCGCTTCCAACACCCGCACCGCCTCCGCAGGATTTGCCAACCCGTCTGGCGTAGTTAGTGGCGCATCTTCGCTCCAAGGTTTGGCGAATAACTCATTAGCATTCATCGCTTTTTTCCAAAAGGCAAACAGCACCGCACCACGACTTTTAGCATCGACTTTGCGATCCCAATTCGCGAGAACTTCCGCAGCGCGGCGAGCTTTTTCACTGGCTTGCCGTGCTATGGGAATTAAATCATCGAGGAGGCGATCGGCGAGTTCTACCTGAGTGGAATGTTTGTATTGCATCAATTCATCGAAAGAGATTTTTTCATCTTCTAAGAGCATTTTTGCCGATCGCTGCGATCGCAAATCCATCGGGCCGCGCGGTGCCATGTAGGCGGGATAATTATCAGGTGAGATCGCCTTGGGAAACGTCGTCGTCCAAGGGGGATCGTTGGTATTTTGCAACCAACCGCTGGGCGGATCGACAACGCGCGGCAAATCCGCATAGGGATGATTTTTGCTCCATAAAGTCTCTGACGTATCGCCTGGGATTGTGTCTGACCAGTATTTAAAATCTCCCTTTTTGCGAATGGGGACTTGACCGTTAAACAAGTGCATGATATGCCCCTCACGATCGGCATACATGACGGTAAACATGGGAATTTCTAAGCGCTTTAAAACAGCCTCAAATTCATTGAAATTCCTGGCCCGCGCCATATCCCACCACTGCTGAAGGGCTGCTGGTTTATCGAGTCCGACAACGCGCAGGGCGATCGCTTTGCCCTGTTTTTCTGTGAGAATCGGCCCGTGAACAGAACGCCGCACTACTAGAGATTCCGATCGCAAATTTCCATTCTTTTCTTTGACTTTTAAAACCTTCTCTTCTCTGTCAAATTTTCGGACTTCGCCATCGAAGCGATAGCCATCGTTAGCAAGGGACAATTCATAGGCATCCCAGCCATCGTGAGTGTTGACAGTATGAGTCCATCCCAAGTTGTCATTAAAGGCGATCGTTAATACAGGAAATCCGACGAGAGTCGCTCCGTAAGCGTTAATTTCTGGGGCAATCAGTTGTGCTTCGTACCATAAATATAAATCAGACCAAGGAAGGTGAGGATTTGCCAATAGCATGGCATTGCCGCTTTGAGAATGGGAAGGAGCGATCGCCCAACCATTAGAGCCTTTGGGGGTGTGATTTTCAGTGAGATTTTCAACGCGCTCTGGATCGACTACAAAAGTAAAATTGATGACACGCTGCTCGTGTGCCAATACATCTGCCGGTTTGAGGGGCAATGCTATTTTTAATTCTTCGGTGAGCGCCTCTGGGTGTTCTTTTGCATAGGCATTCATTCCGCCAACAAAAGCATCAAGATAGTTGCGGAAACTGGGATTTTGTGATTCATACCAAGCGTTTGCGCGATTGGGAATTCCCATAGTTTGCACCCAGCGATCGGATTCCAGATAATCTTCGCCCCAAAATTCGGCAGCTTGCCCGCGAGCTTGCCCGTAAAGACGCAAAATCAGATTACCGTGACTTTGCATCTGCGCCCAGCCAAAAGCGTAGAAAAGGCTTTTAGTATTCTCTCCGTAAATGTGTGGAATTCCATAGGTATCCCAAAGAATTTGAGTGCCGGTTTCAGGTGCGGATTGAACCCCATTATTGAGGAGCAAAACTAAAACAAAACTCATTAATAAGGAGACAATCCGTCGGCCTTGTTTTTTTAGTTGTATAAACACTGGAAATTAATTTGCTAGGGTTAAACTGAAACATAGCAGCATTTTCAACAAGCTGCACGAACAAAACCTCGAGGATTTAAATCCCTTTTATAAGGTTATTTTTGAAGCTGCCCCTGTTGCCAATTTCCCTCTACCTTCGTTCCGTCTGCATATAGATAAGAACCTTGGCCGTGTTTTTGCCCGTTGAGGAATTCACCTTGATAGCGATCGCCATTGGCGTAAATGCAAGTACCTTGGCCACTGAACTGACCCTCGCGAAATTCGCCTTCGCAGCGATCGCCATTGGCAAAAATATAAACTCCTTTCCCACTCATCTTACCCTTGACAAAAATGCCTTTATAGTTATTGCCATTAGCAAATTCGCGGACCCCCTCACCATTAAATTCTCCATTCTCGAACGGCCCTTGATAACGTCCCCCTTCTTTAAAAGTTAACAACCCCTGACCTTGAGCGTTGCCCTTGACAAACTCTCCTTCATAGCGGTTGCCGTTCGGATATTCGCGAACCCCTTTGCCGTGAAATTGCCCTTCACTAAACTGCCCCTCATAACGGCCTCCTTCAGCAAAAGTATAGGTTCCCTGTCCGTGAGGCAAGTTACTCAACAACTCTCCTTCGTAGCGGTTCTTATTAGCATATTGACAGACTCCTTTACCGTTAACTTTGCCTTCTTTAATATCTCCTTCGCAACGAGTGCCATCACTGAACGTAAAAGCCCCCCGACCGCTGGGAGAACCATTGGTAAAAGAGCCTTCATAACGAATGCCGTTAGTGGAAGTAAAAGTACCTGTACCGTCGAATTCACCGTCTTTAAAAGTTCCTTCGTAGCGGTTGCCGTTAGCAAATTCGCGGACACCTTGACCGTTGAATTGCCCGCCGGCAAATTCTCCTTGATATCGACCTTCTTCTTTAAAGGTGTAGGTTCCCTTACCGTGAGGTTGGCCGTTGAGAAATTGCCCTTCGTAGCGATCGCCATTGGCATACTGGCAGAGACCAGGCCCGCTGAGTTTTCCCTCGCTCAATTCTCCCTCACAACGCCCGCCATCGGGTAGAGTAATTACTCCTGCCATTGCGCTGTCAGGGTTGACAAACAACAGAGCCATTCCCAAGTTGGAACCAAGTAATAGAGCGAGTCCAACTCGCTGAAGTTTACTTAATATTGCTGACGACATTCCCAAATTCATAATTCACAAAAAATTTAACTTTTAACTTTGCTATTCCTGGGACGGTGCTATAGAATTCCCAGCCAAATTGCTAGAGTCTTTAAAAAATCCCTAGTCATTGAGGCGGAAGGTAATGGATGCTGTTTTTCCTTGAATGCCACTATCTGATGAGGCAAATTTCCATTTTTCTACTGTTTTAATCGCTGCGCGATCGAAGTCGTCGTGATTGCTCGAAGTCAAGATCGCGATGTTGAATGCCTTACCGTTGGGGTCAACGTCAAACATGACTTTTACTATGCCTTGCCGCCCTTCCTTTCTGGCTGTGCTCGGATATTCAGGTTTACCGCAGCTAATGCAAGTGCCGGGAGGCGGGCCGGAAGGGCGCGAAGGACTCCCGCCTTTGCTTGGATTTGTCGGTTTTGGCACTGGCCCAGAACCGCCGCCAAATGGCTCTGAGGAACCCCCGCCACCATTTCCACCTCCATCGGCTGATGAGTTCGATGCACTTCCGACCGGGCTACCCGAGGAGGCGAGGTTTCCTACACCTCCGATCGCATTTCCAGAATTGCCACCGCCTCCTGGCTTAGTAGCTGTGACTGGCGAGCCTGTTTGGCGCACGGGATCTCGCCCGGAACCGGCCGCAAATGGCTCATCGGAAGGCCCCTCGCTACCCGCCGAAGCAGATGGCGAGAGCGGCTTATTTTTTTCAGGGCTGTCGGAGGAGTTGGGATTTTCAGCATCTTTTGTAACGTCTGTCGAACTTCCAGCGCCTTTGGGGCGGGAAGCGGTAACAGGTGGTTCGCTCTGAGGGGGTTCCTGGCTCGCCGTTGTGCTGGGGCGATCGATTTTTGGAGGATCGGGTAACGGATCGTTTGATTCGTTGGCGATCGGGGTTTTGGCAGTTTCTGGGGGATTGAAATCCTGTTGAGGCGGGGGGGAAGGCTCCAGAGGAGGTGGTGGCGGCAAAGTTTCCGTTAAAGGCAACTCTTTCTTAATCTCTGGCGGGGGCGTTGCCGCCATCGGTGGCTCCTCTGGAATCGGCGGGGGCGTTGCTGCTACCGGGGGTTCCTCTGGAATCGGCGGGGGCGTTGCTGCTACCGGGGGTTCCTCTGGAATCGGTGGGGGCGTTGCCGCTACCGGTGGCTTTTCTGGCTGAGTTGGCTCTGGTGGCGGTTCTGGTTTGAACGTCTCAGGTGGGGGAGATATCTTTTCTGGAATAACCGGCTCTGGCTTGGTTTCCTCTACTTTAGGCTCATCAAGCACAACAATTTCAATGGCATCCTCTGCAAATTCAGCAGGTTTGACCAACGCCAGAAGTAAGGGCAGCGCCACGCCGTGCAGTAAGGTTGAGGCTAACAAACCGATCGCCAGGACTTTTTTGAGAGCTTCTTCTTGTTGTTGTCTTTGCGTCGCCGAAATATTTGAAAAACTCATGCCCGATCGATCTCCTTTATGGATGGGTTGGTGACATCCTGGCTGGCTCCCCGACATCACCGGAAACAAGCTACCAACTGCGGGTTGAGCTTGCTATCAATGATGAACCTACAAATCTTATAAGAAGACTGTCACTTTTTTTAACACTCTTACTATTCTTTTGCATTTATTTTGTTTCGATCTAGCGAGCAGATGCCATCAATCAGCATTTCCTCGGGCTGGGATCTACCTCGATCGCATGGGCGCTGTCAATGTTCGGATTCTGACAGGGCCAGCTTCCACAACTCTTTAAATACAAGATTCCATAGGCCAATATACCAACATTTTTCAGCATTCTCAAGATTTTTAGAAATTTATTTATAACTTTTATCAAACATAATATGCTGAATGATAAACATAAATTATGATAATGTGTGAGTTAGGGCTTGACATTTCTGAAAATTCGTGAAGTCTAATTGAGAATATTTAACAGTATTTAAGATTATTGTCAACTCCTAACGCACATACTTACCAAAGAAGCAGGGGGAGAAAAATCGGTCAGGATCGCAGTAGGAGCATTTTGGTTGCAGACGAAGATAGTCAGATACAGGTAGCGCGGGAAGTGCGGGAAGTGCGGGAAGTGCGGGAAGTGCGGGAAGTGCGGGAAGTGAAACAATTCTCCGTCTGAATCACTTGTGCCTGCTTGACGCAAAAACTATACCAGCCTGCGATCGGGCTAATTGCATGATTAGGCAGTTGGCGATCGCTCAACACAGCTAACGAGAATACAAACCAATGGATGCTTTCATTTACATTAATAATGGAGCATCTAAATGAGCATATTTTGGTTATACTTTAAACTTTTTTATTACGGATAATACGATTTCCATAAATAGCTTTTTCAATCCATATTTATATAATTTATCCATGACTCTTCCAATTTTATCGTCATTTATATAATCCGCTTTTATTCCAGCACCTAACAAGGTTTCGATTCCTTTGTCTTCAAAAAATTGACTGAGTAAATATAACGGTCTTGATACAAACCCTAATCCATTGATTTAAAATAGCTTTCACTAATATACCCGCTAAGATTTTTTTCCGAACATTTATTCCTAATTTATCGTTGATTATTTCAAATCTTCCTATCTCATCAATTAGTTCAGCTACTATTCCTCAGTGATCGATATTTTTGATTTTTATTTCTGAAGTAGGGGGCATTTTTTTAGCTAGATAATATTTTTGACGTTTTTTTGATTGTCTCACTTTTTTTGCCTCAACTGTCTAAGTATTTTTTACTTAGTCAGCTCTGGTAGCAATATACTATATTTGGTAGTGCTATTGAAGTGCAGAATGTGGGATATAGGGACAAATTGGGGGGTATCTGAATCAACGATTTGCCGAATTGTCACTAATATTGAATCAACTTTAATGAAAACGGGAAAGTTTGGTATTCCTGGGAAAAAAGCATTGTTCTAAGGTTGTGGGCATCAGCAAAGCTGTGGTAATGGATGTCACAGAAACATCTATAGAACGTCAAAAAAAAAATATCACTCAGGTAAGAAAAAATACCACACCCTAAAAATGCAAGTGGTCATTAATCAAGAAACCGGCACAGATTATTTGCCTAAATTTTGGACTATTGCCACGATTTCAGCTTGTTCAAAAAAAACAATGTTCATTTCCATTCTGAGATAGATAGTTTACAAGATAGTGGCTATCAAGGGATAAAAGATTATCACTCTCATAGTTATACTCCTAAAAAGAAACCAAAAAATGGGAAGCTTTCTCTTTTAGAAAAAGACTACAATCGAGCCTTAGCCCAGAAGCGAATAGTAATTGAAAATGTTAATAGGAGTCTCAAAGTTTTCAAGATTTTGTCAAGTCGTTATCGAAACCGTCGCCGCCGTTATGATCTCCGTTGTAATTTGTTGTCAGCACTTTACAATTATGAGTTAGCTCTCATGTCTCAAATTCAAAGCCTTTAATTATAACATAGATTTTTTTTGCAAGAGGTCTAATTAGTAGAGATGCACCCGAAGCCTGTTCTTATATAATTATCTCTACCTCTAGGTTGATGTCGATCGCGATTTGAATCATTAACACCGCTCTCAAACACATCAAACTGTCTATCGCAGTATTAAAAAACCAAAACTTCTGCAGGTGGCAAGTTCTACTTTTAACCACTTACCCAAACAATGCAAATAATGACTAAGCCCCCGATATAAACTCCGATAGGGATCGGTCATTCCCAGTTCTTTAATCTTCAATGCCCCAATCGAAATTGAAAGTAGTATTAACTCCCAAACGAGAGTTGACTGCGGTGTCTTTAATCGATAATTTTTACCCAACCGCGGCGCACGTTGTACAGCAGTCGGTTGATGATGGCATACTCATCTTCATTCAGCGTTCTTTCTAAGAGTGCGGATCTGAGCTGTCTCCGGTCGTGGCGAGTCACGACGCTGGAGAACATGACTTGACCAAATAATTCTTCGAGTGTCATTTGGGTAACTGACATGATAAACCTCTTAATTGATTGAGATAAATAAAATTTTCACAGGCTCTGATATATCTATTATGCTTTGTACAAGGGCCTATTTGGGCGATCGAAAACATTGACACCGTGTGATTTTTGGGCTACAAATCTGTGACCTAGACTTTGAAACCATGTGACTCGGATCTTTTTAATTTGTGATCCCAGTCACTGATGTTGAAGGAAGAAGGAAGAAGGAAGAAGGAAGAAGGAAGAGGGGAGAGGGCCGATCGGGCGATCGACAAAACTCCGCCGATCGCCATTGCTCTCAATCCCTTACTAATCCGTTTTCAACATCATTTTCGCCTCTGTCAATTTTGCATTTAATTGAGGCATCGGTCAATAGTCGCCACCACCGACTCGGCCAATTCTTTGAGCGCATAACCCCCCTCCAAACCAAAGACGAGGCGGCTGGTGATTTGCAAGCAATATCCGGTAAAAGTACCGAAATCTGACGGGGCCAGATTCATACTCGCCAGCGGATCCGAGACAATAGCATCGTAACCGGCGCTGACAATCAACAAATCTGGTTGAAAATTTGACAAAAACGGCACCACAAGAGATTCAAAAGCGCTCCGATATTCAGCTATACCGCTGCCGGGATACAGCGGAATGTTCAGCACGTTGTCGTAGCTGCCGCGCTCGTCGGCATCTCCAGTTCCCGGATAGCAGGGAGATTGGTGCAGGGAACAGTAGGCAATTTTCCGGCAGTTTTCCACCACGGATTGAGTGCCGTTACCGTGGTGCACGTCCCAGTCGAGGATGCCGACACGGTTAACTCCCGGCTGTTCCAAGGCGTACTTCGCTGCGATTGCAGCATTGGAAAACAAACAAAAACCCATCGCGCGATTGTTTTCGGCATGGTGTCCCGGCGGCCTGGCCAGCACGAAAGCTGGTGCGTTTCCTGCCAATACTCGATCGACCCCATCGAGCCAAGCACTCGCCGCCAGCAGCGCTACATCGTAACTTTCAGCAGAAATCGGCGTATCGCCGTCGAGGTAGCCGCCTCCTTGAAGAGACAAATGTTCGACTTCTTTGATGTATCTTGGCGCGTGAACTTTTTTGAGCGCCGAGAACAATTCTGTTTGGCGCTGCGCCACTGGCGCGGGCAGTTGCCAGTCAAGGCGATCGGCCCAAGGGGCAGCTTTCAGAGCATTGACGATCGCCGTTAAACGTTCTGGTCGCTCTGGGTGAAGCATTCCAGTCTTGTGCAGCAAAAAATCAGGGGAGTAGATGACGGGTAGCATCAGCAGATTTTAGAGTTAATTTTTTATATCTTAGATTTTCATTTTGATTTAATTCGACATTCGGCTTTATGAAATTAAAATTGCGTCCGGGCAACCATTTTAATTGAGATTATCTGGGGCTTTGTAAAAGGCATTTTTTCTTAATGCGCGCTGTTGAGAACTCGCTTCCAGATCTAACCCCCTGCCAACTCTCGATAGCACGCATTAAAAATGGCGCGATCGATGCTCCCTTTTAATTTTTTAGATAGCACTCAAAAAAGCTCACCAAAACATGAAAACCGACCGCCTCAAAAACCCTTTCTAGCTCCGGCAAATTGATGACTAAATCACCAACTACCAACTTACGAATTTCCCTCGTTTCGTCCCTTAATTTTTCTGGCAACTTGCCCCTAAAGTCAAAGGCAAATTGTGATATAATTTTAGGAGTAATTTGCAATATTTGGCAGCTCTACTGAATCCAAATCGATTTTATCGCATTTTTGAGATTTATAGCGGTCAAATTTAAAGTTTTAACGGAGTTTTTCAACCTATGAGTATCTCTGAGTCGCGGATAATCCCGACGGATCTGGGTGGTGAGATGTCCCGATCGTACTTGGAATACGCCATGAGCGTAATAGTCGGTCGGGCGCTACCAGATGCGAGGGACGGTCTCAAGCCCGTTCACCGACGCATTCTCTACGCCATGAACGAATTGGGCTTGACTCCCGATCGACCATTCCGCAAATGCGCCCGCGTCGTCGGGGAGGTGCTCGGTAAGTATCACCCCCACGGAGATACAGCGGTTTACGACGCCCTGGTGCGGATGGCTCAGGATTTTTCCATGCGGGAACGCCTGATCAACGGCCACGGCAACTTCGGCTCCGTTGACAACGACCCGCCCGCTGCCATGCGGTACACCGAATGTCGCCTCACAGCCCTGACTAGCGACTCCATGCTGCGCGACATCGACTCGGAAACAGTAGATTTCGGCGACAACTTCGACGGTTCCCAACAAGAACCCCTCGTGCTCCCCGCACGCATCCCCCAAATTTTGCTCAACGGTTCCTCTGGAATTGCCGTCGGGATGGCCACCAACATTCCGCCGCACAACTTGGGCGAAATAATTGACGGTTTAATAGCGCTAATCCACAATCCAGGAATTACCGACCTGGAATTGATGCAGTACATTCCTGGCCCGGACTTTCCCACCGGAGGGCAAATTCTCGGCAGAGGCGGCATTCGCGATGCTTACACCACCGGGCGCGGTTCGATTACCATGCGCGGAGTTGCCAACATTGAAACCATCGAACACGTCGGCCGCCCAGACAAAGAAGCAATTATTATCACCGAATTGCCTTACCAAACAAATAAGGCAGCGCTAATCGAGAAAATTGCCGAACTGGTAAACGACAAAAGATTAGATGGAATTTCCGACATTCGCGACGAAAGCGACAGAGACGGAATGCGGATCGTGATCGAACTCAAACGCGATGCCTATCCCCGCGTCGTCCTCAATAACCTCTACAAACAAACACCGCTCCAATCAAACTTTGGAGCCAATATGTTAGCGCTAGTAAATGGGGAACCCCAACTACTGACGCTCTCACAATTCCTCAATGTCTTCCTAGACTTCCGCATTGAAACAATTACTCGTCGGACTCAATACGAACTCCGCAAAGCAGAAGAACGCGACCATCTCCTGCAAGGTTTATTAATTGCCCTAGACAACTTAGATGCAATTATTCACCTAATTCGTGCCGCTGCCGACTCCGCAGCAGCCAAACAGGAATTGATCGATAATTACGGTCTTTCCGAACAGCAATCCGACGCAATTCTGCAAATGCAGCTCCGGCGTTTGACAGCCTTGGAAGCGCAAAAAATTCAGCAAGAGCACGAAGAACTGCGAACTAAAATCGCCGATTTGGAAGATATCTTAGCGCGCCGGGAACGCATCTTAGAAATCGCCGAATTTGAAGCAGTCGAAATCCAAACCAAAATCGCTACTCCTAGACGCAGCGTCATCGAACACGCCGAGGGAGAAATCGATGAAAGAGATTTAATTGCTAACGAACAAGCAATTATTCTGATTACAGAGCAAGGCTACATCAAGCGGATGCCTGTCAGCACTTTCGAGGCTCAAAGTCGCGCTACTCGCGGCAAAGCAGGCGCGAAAATGAAGGAAGATGACGGAGTAGAACATTTCCTTTCTTGTTGCGATCACGACAGCGTTTTGTTCTTCAGTGACAGGGGCGTAGTTTACTCTGTCAAAGCTTATCAAATCCCCGTCTGTTCGCGGACTGCTCGCGGCACTCCCGTGGTGCAACTGCTGCCGATTCCTATAGAAGAAAAAATTACTTCTATGGTGTCAGTGACAGAATTTACCAGTGAAGAATACTTGGTGATGTTGACTCGCGGCGGTTACATTAAGAAAACCGCACTTTCGGCTTTTGCTAATATCCGCACTAATGGCTTAATCGCGATTTCTCTGGAAGAAGGCGATCAATTGCGCTGGGTACGGAGAGCAAAAGTTGGTGATAGCATCATCATCGGTACGCGCCAAGGTATGGCGATTCATTTCCGCACGAATCACGAACAGTTACGCCCGGTTGGCCGCGCGACTCGGGGTGTGAAATCAATGAAATTGCGATCGGGCGACGAGCTGATCAGCATGGACATTTTACCGAGTTCAATTATTGCCGAAATTGCTGAATTGGTAACGGGAGAATCGGAATTTGAAGGAGCAGAAGTTGCTCTGTTAGAATCGGGAGAATTGGAATTTGAAGGAGCAGAAATTGCTGAATTAGAAGCTGAAGATGTGGAATTTGAAGAGGAAGAATTAGAACTGCAAGCCGAGGAAATTGAAGGCGAAGATGCCGAAGAAATTCCCGCAGTTAGCAGCGAAGTTCCCTCGGTGTTGGTAATCACTAGCAACGGCTACGGCAAGCGGGTTCCAGTTTCTCAATTCCGCCTGCAAAGACGCGCTGGGAAGGGATTGACTGCTACTAAATTCAAGTCGAAAAAGGCTAAGGATTACGTGGCTGCGCTGCGAATTGTCAACGACAATGATGAGTTGATGATTATTACCAACCGAGGTATTATTATCCGTCAGGCTGTGAGTGCAATTTCCACGCAATCGCGCACTGCAACAGGCGTGCGGGTGCAGCGGTTGGATGAGGATGATTCAATTGTAGCTGTGGCTTTGGTGCCGGCTTCGGGTGAAGAGTCGATCGAAGAATCGGCATCTGAGGAAGCGACAGAGGAGTCATAGGTTAATAGTTTGTAGGGTGCGCTGCGGTGCACCTTACTGCTGTTGAATGCTAAAAGTGCGATCGCCCCTACTCAGAAGTTTTCCCTCAAAAGTCAAATATTTTTTCCGGTGAGGTAATGATGAGTCAACTCCAAACCAAACTACTAACTGATACCTGGGTTACAGCGACTTGGGATGAATATATAGAAATTATTAAACAGCCGGAGTACGATCGAGCAAAATGCTACTACTACAACGGACAGTTGAGGATTGAAATGGCAGCAGTCGGGGCAGATCATGCTGATGACAACGGAATTATCGTCATCTTAATCAATTTATTTGGCATTGCTAAAGGTATAAAAATGAGACTGCTGGTCAACTGTAGCTACGCCAAAACAGGTGTCAGAGGCGCTCAACCTGATGCTTCTTACTACATCGGAGACCGGGTACAAATGGCACCTCGCGGCAGTTCGGTAGTGAATTTAGATAGCGCAGTTTCCCCAGATTTAGCAATTGAAATTGCCGACAGTTCTCTTGTTGACGATTTGGGAACAAAAAGAATGATTTATGAAGAATTAGGAGTGTCTGAGTATTGGGTAGTAGACGTACAAAAAGCGCAAGTTATTGCTTTTAAAATAATTGCTAACCGTGGAAGCGAACGTCTGACGGAATCTCAACTTTTGCCTGGCCTAAAAGTTGCTTTGTTAGAGGAAGGTTTGCGCCGCAGTCGCCAGACGGACAATACAGAAGTAGGTAACTGGTTCTTAGAGGAAGTTCGCGAGAATCCTCAATAGTGCGATCGACTGCATTCTTTTTTTAACGGGAGGCTAGAAACCGGGTTTCTACGAGTTTTGCAAACAGGAACGAGAAATATAGGAAGAAACCGGGTTTCTGAGGTTTGCGTGTCTCCAGGACACCGCAATGCCCTATCCGGCGGTTGAATCGTTGACAATCGATCCGATAATTGCTATAGCATAATATAAGTCTAAATTTAATAGCAAAAGTCTGTAAAAATGCCTTATTTAACAGCAGCAAACGACATCAAAGCAGTCATTTCTCAATTTTCCCAAGCTAAAATTCTGTGGGTTGACACAGAAATAGCAGACTATAAATCCAACCCCAGATTATCTCTGATTCAAGTGTTAGCAGACTCCACCGATGCGACAGGAGATGCCACGTTTTTACTAGATGTATTAGATAAACCTGAATTGGCGAAAAATTTCATCAGCCAAATCATGGTAAATCTAAATATTGAAAAAGTCTTCCACAACGCCAGCTATGATATCAGATTTCTGGGCAATGACGACGCTCAAAATGTCACTTGCACATTGCAAATGGCAAGAAAAATTCCAGATTACATTCTACCATTACCCAACCGACAGCTCAAAACTTTAATCGAAACACTTTGCGGCATTGCTTATGTAGATAAAACAGAACAAAGCGGTAACTGGGCAAACCGTCCCCTGACCCAGAAGCAGCTAGAATATGCCAAAATGGACGCGGTTTATTTAGCGAAAGTGCATCAGCGCCTGCGAGAAATCCTTGCCCAATCTTACCCCGATCCCGCCACAGAAAACTTGACCGCCTTGGGGGAAAAATATCAGGAAATAGAATCTCATTGGAAGCCCCTAGATGCAGAAATTGCTGAAGTTAAAGAACGATTTAAAGCGGGGATGCTGGCGCAAAATCTCAAAGATAGTTCTTATTTTCAGCTTTCCAGTTCGATAGCGATGAAAGTTGATTTTATGACGCTGGCGAAACTAACGCAAGCTGAGGGAATTGAGTTGAATTTTCCGGTGACGCTGACGAAAGAAATTCAAAAACAGTTAGGCAAACTCATCGCCGATCCATCTTTGGAAGTTGAAGATATTGCTAGTTGGCGGTTGAATTCTACGATCAAGCAGGGTCGAAAATCAACTACTAAGAAAGTTGCGCCACAACCGGAGACTGAGGATTTCACAGCATTGGGGGAAAGGTACAAAGAAATTTTGCCTGAATGGAAGTTGCTGGATTCAGAAGTTGAGCATCTGAAAGAGCGGATCAAAAAAGCAATGTTGGTGCAAAATAAGAACACTACTCCCGATTTTAAGTTATCTAGTTCTTCAATTTTGAAGGTGGATTTTGCTAGGTTGGCTAAACTTGCGCTATCTGCAGGATTTGAGTTAGATTTTATGGTGACGCTGACTCAATACATTCAAAGGCAGTTAGGGGAAGCGATTAACAAAATTGATGTGAAAATTGATTATATTACCAGTTGGCGGATGACGGCGAAGACTGTGGAAGATGAAGATGAGGAAATCCCGTTTTAACTCACATCCTGCACCATTGTCAAGAACAGGCATCTTGCCTGTTCCACAATAAAATTTATCTCTTGTGGAACAGGCATCTTCCCTGTTCCTAAGCAAGTAATTGAGAATGGTGCAAGATATCAGTTTTAACTAACGTCATTTCTGGTTAAGCAGAAGGAGGCAAAATCCAATCAAACCCAAGAGAGTGCTTCTTAGGTTGATGGCAGTAGACAATTAAACCACACAAAACATTCGCACAGAGGCGTTGCTCAATCAGGGTATGAAAAAATAAGTTTAACATCCAGAAACTGTGTCGAAAATGGTTTCTATGATATCAATTCCGGCTGCACCGGAATGATATAGAGGACACGGCACTGCCGTGTCCCTACCACGATCGATTGTAGGGACACGGCACTGCCGTATCCTCCGTTTCTTTATATCATTCCGATGCTAACGGAATTGATATGACTTGCATATTTTGCCTTGCATACCGTAAATCAGCAACGCCTATTTTCCTTTTAGTCGGAGCTTAATCAAGTCTTGTTCACCGCTGACCTTTTCCATCCACTCGACGGTATTGCCGGAGCAGTCGTTGGTCTCGCGTATGTAGTCTGCTACAGTGACCGAAAACTCAACGAGAGAACGTATTCTTCGCTGCTCAACGACCGGTCATTTGCTCCAGCTTTTCAGGATACCGATCGCCTTGTACCGTAATCTTGGAGGCGGTGTCATCGATGTCACGCAGATCGCCCTGGGTGAGTTCCACTGAGACTGCTCCGATGTTTTCGTCCAAGCGATGCAGTTTCGTAGTACCTGGAATGGGTACGATCCACGGTTTCTGAGCTAGCAGCCAGGCGATCGCAATCTGAGCAGTTGTTGCCTGCTTCTGCTCTGCGATGCTGCCGAGTAGATTAATCAGAGCCTGATTGGCCTTGAGTGCCTCGGTTGTGAAGCGAGGCAGGGTGCTGCGGAAGTCGGAACTGTCGAAGGTCGTGCTTTCGTCCATCTTGCCAGTGAGAAAGCCCTTGCCCAGCGGGCTGTACGGGACAAAGCCAATTCCGAGTTCCTCAAGCGTCGGTATCACTTCCTTCTCAGGAGTCCTCGTCCACAGCGAGTATTCGCTCTGGAGAGCCGTGAGCGGCTGGACTGCGTGGGCGCGGCGAATCGTTTGCACGCCTGCTTCAGAGAGTCCGAAGTGCTTCACTTTCCCTGCCTGAATCAGTTCCTTCACTGCTCCTGCCACGTCTTCGATCGGCACGTTCGGATCGACCCGGTGCTGATAGAGGAGGTCGATCGCCTCAACCTTGAGTCGCTTGAGCGAACCCTCCACAGCCTGCTTGATATGCTCCGGTCGGCTATTCAGTCCGGGCGCACCCGTCATCCCGCGCGGATCGGAATTAGGGCTAATGTCGAACCCGAATTTGGTAGCAATGACCAGTTGCCCGCGAAAGGGAGCGAGGGCTTCACCCACCAGCTAGGCTGTGTACTTTGTTCGTTTTTATGGTAAAGTATTTCATACAATAATAGTGTAAAAAAAGAGTGTAGCTCTGG
>NZ_JAUBTX010000100.1:0-3942 GCF_036705185.1 Microcoleus sp. B4-D4
TGCTTTATATTCTACCATGCTGTGCCTAGATTGTGAACCTTCTTTTTTTCTGTTACCCCGATTTATTGAGCGGATACATTTACAGGAAGATCCGTAAAACTTAAGAATGGAATGCTGCGATTCCCTCTGGGAAGCAAGGTTAAAGCGTGGTTTGGGTTAGATGCGTTTTTCCTGCCAATACCATCTAATCTAGATTTTAAGACCATTCGAGAGTATCGTATCCTTCCCCGGAATGGCTGTTTTTACTTGGAATTGATTTACAAGACAGAGGATGTTCAAGCGAATGTAGACCCTGCTAGATGCTTGGCGATCGACCACGGAATAGACAACTGGCTAACCTGCGTTAGCAATATAGGTACAAGTTTTATTGTTGACGGCAAGCATCTCAAGTCCCTCAACCAAGGATACAACAAACGAGTAGCTTTTCTCATGAAAGGGAAGGTCAATGGCTACTGGTCTAAACGGTTGGCAGGATTAACTGAAAAGCGTAACCGCCAAATGCGAGACGCGGTTAATAAAGCGGCAAGAAAAGTAATTCAACACTGCTTAGAAAACCAAATTGGTGTAGTTATTTTTGGCTGGAACAAGGGGCAAAAAGAGTCTGCCAATATGGGAAGCAAAACTAATCAAAAATTTGTGCAAATTCCTACGGGCAGACTGAAAGATAGAATAGTTCAATTGTGCGAGCAATACGGTTTAAGTTTTGTTGAAACCGAAGAATCGTATTCTTCTAAAGCTTCGTTTGTCGATAATGATCTGCTACCTAAATTCGGCGAAAAACCCGAGTGCGATTCGTTCAGTCGAAACCTAGTAATAGGGGGGATGACTGGCATTTATTGAGTAACCCGCAAGGGTAGAGTTCGCCCTGGTGGGAAACCAAGCCTGCAAGTGGGATAAGTCGTTGTTGACGCTTCCCGAATATGCTTGAAAGGGGTCGCTCTCCAAAGCAACGAAAGTTCGTAAAACGTACAGTTCATCCAATTTGAGTCCATCTAATCGATTGATTAGGGATTCTAGGGAATATTTTCGGGGCGTTGTGTGTCCCGCAATCCCTTGCTCCTCCAGTTGCCACCAACTAATCACCTTGGCTCGTTCGACGGCACAAAAAATCTCTGACTTGCGGACGCACACATAAACCGGCTGTCCGTCTTCCTTGAGCAAATTATCTTGATCATCCAACAAACAACCGGTGATGGTTTCAGAGTGAACGTCGGTCACTTCCATGCGTCCCACTGCGGTGGTAACGCGGGGATTGGGTATTTCTACAAAGCTTTGGGCGGGTTGCGATGGCTGCCCGTAATCTGCGAACATAGAGGAAATCTCCATTGTGAGTGCCACACCCCGCCCCAGAAGATTGCGAGTCAGAGGGGGCGGGGTTTGGTTTTGGTGTTAAACTATGTCTGTGTATGCACATACATAGTTATGTATGCACAGGCATAACACTTTTGCTTCTGGGTTGTCAAGCCCTATGATGAAAATTGTTATTTTGTGCATACACAGACATGGCCAGAAAACCCGCAGAACGCAGCGCTTGGGGCGAAAACAAAGAGCGTTACAGCATTTTTGTAACTCCCACCGCGATGAAAGCGATCGACACCAGGGCTGAGGCTCTCGACATCTCGCGCTCTGAATTCTTGGAACAGTTCGCCCGTCAGATGGTGGGGATGACCGATGCTGAACTAAAAAAGGAGGATAGGGAGGAATTGACCAAAAGTTTTGGAGCAGAGTATCGCATTAGCCCGCGAAGAACTTGCTGGCAGGGGTTTGTTTCTCAAGCGCAAGGCTAAGGGTGATCGCGCCCAACTGCTAAAAAATCAAATTATGGAATGGGAAACACTACTTGAAAAACTAAGTTGAACTTTCGGTATACACCAAAACTCGCCTGTCTGAAGTTTGGTGTATACCCGACATTCGACGCACGCACAGTATCTCAGGATTATTATTTATGGCCGAATCAGTGAGAGCAATTAGAGCCGGGCGTGCAGATAGGTTCCCTAACAGTGGATGGGTTCATGCTGACAGACGGCTCGTATCGGATGTCCTTAACTCAGGCCGGTGAATGCGTGGGTAAAACCGCTCAAGGCATTTCAAACTTTTTGAATTCAAAGACCCTCAAACGTTTACTGGGAGAGACTGGAGGCATTTCAAACTTGTCGTGGCGAAAACGGTTGGTTTAACAGGTTGCACTCTGAGGTACGACCTAGGCTATAAGCCTTGCAACTCGGATGTTTAACAGGTTGCACAACCATCGGTAAGTGGGATGGAAGACTAATGAAATAGATAACTGTCTAGCAAGGGAGAAAAAACTCAGTGACCGAATCAATTAAGGCTGTTACCGCCACCATCCAACTCAGCGACGCCCTACCTCTTGACGGGTACATGATGCCAGATGGAGAATTTCGGGCCGGCATCGTTGGCACTTCCGTATTACTTGGTTATCAAAGAGACTGGTTTTTGGTGCTACCCTCTAAAGCTCCCAATAAGCTAAAAGCTTTACAAGAAGCTGGTTTTAGGTACGACCCTCAGTCAGTATCTATACAGAGACAAGGTAGAGGTGGCGCAACAAAAGCACAAACTATCAGCTTGCGAGAACTGACAACTCTAATAGCTCTTGAATCACTGCAAGGTAACAAACGGGCGATCGCCCTTCAAGCGGCCTTTACCCTAGAAGGACTGGACTCTCGGTTCAGAGATGCTTTTGGGGTACAGCAGCGGACACCATCCGAAAAGCGGCGGTTCTTTGGTCTGACTTATAAAAAACATTCAGTAAGCGGAAAACTCAGAGGCTTCAGCCCTGAGATGCAAGCGACACGGGCGGTTTTAACCGCCGTAAATCTTTCTTAATTCCTAACACTTGAAAACAGATAAACACGTTAAAATATAAACAACGAGGTGAGCGCAATTGTTGACAAATTACGTTTACAAGTTACGTCCCAATCAAACACAAGCATTAAAAATATCTGCTTGGGTAGATATGTTGCGAAGTCACTATAACTGGTGTCTCAACGACAGAATGACTCAATACTACCAGCAGTTCATTGAAGGCAATTACTGTGACATCAGAACGAAAGGCGAAGCTTCACCATTGACCTGCTTCGTAAGTAAAAGTGGCGCAACTGGAAATCCCTGGAAAGACTCTAAGCTTGACTTTGAAGGTAAAGCTAGAAATCCTCGTCGAAGTGCTGGTGACATTCAAATAACAGCATTGCCTGAGTTGAAAATAGCTAGACCTTGGTATAACGGCATTGACTCAACAGTTTTACAACAGAATGTCAAACGCTTAGACATTGCCTACAAAAATTTTTTTGAAGGTAGAGGATTCCCGAAATTCAAAAATCGGAGTAACTTTACTTCTTTTACCTTCGTAATGGGAGTAAAAATCAAGGGCAATAAAATTTACCTACCAAAACTGGGCTGGATTCGGTTTTACAACTCTCGCCCAATCTCAGATGGATTTACTATCAAGGTTTGTGCGGTTAGAAAGCGCCAGAATGGTTGGTATATTTCCGTGAGGATAGAGGATAAGTCTGTACCTGAATACAGTGCTATTTCTGTTGCCGATAGCCCCAAAGTAATAGGTTGCGACTTGGGAATCACTAAACTGGTTCATCTTTCTGATGGATACCAAATTGAAAATCCCAAGTTTTCGACAAACAAAAAAGCTAAACGTACCCTGAAAATTAGACAGAGACGGGTTATCCGCAAAACAAAAGGCAGTAAAAACCGCAAAAAAGCAGCTATCAGAGTCAGCAGATTCCATCAAAAGATTGGTGATAAACGCCAAGCATATCAATGGAAAACTGCGAATTTAATAGTATCTCGTAATATTGATATAATCGCCTTAGAAGATTTGAACATCTCTGGGAGTGCGATTCGTTGATTAGTGAATCTCGGTAATCAATCCGTAAATAACTAATCCAGTGAAACTTGACCCCTAGGTTG
>NZ_JAUBTX010000041.1:0-59116 GCF_036705185.1 Microcoleus sp. B4-D4
ATATTTTATGAATTTAACTGTTGATTTTCCATCGCCAGATTCATAACCTTGAACATGGAATTGTTTGGTTTGATAATTTAGTGCACCAAAATAAGTTTGTCTATTTTTTTGATTGGTAATTGGGACTTCAATTCTTAGGTCAGAGCGACCCCAAGCTTAGCCGTTGATATCGCCATGAAGTAGATGACATTCATCTAAAAAAAATACTATTATTTCTCCAGATTCTATGCCACCCTTGTTTTTGGCTAAAATCTTGTTAATTTCTTTCCTCTTTTTTTTTACCAGTTCTGGATCGGATTTGGGATTAATTTTCTGAGTTTTTTTCCAGGTAATCTTTGCCAGAGATAAAAGTGCATAATAGCTCTGTTTTGACTTATAGCTGACACCAAATTCTCGCTCTAAATAAGTAACTAGCTCATCGAAATCCCAATATTCTTTATTCTTTAGCCATTCCATTACTTCAGTTTTGTGTAGAGATGTTAAATATCCTCTTGACCCTTTATGCCCTAGTTTGATTCCTGCGATGCCTTTGGTTTTAAATTGTTTTTTCCAATAACCAATAAAAAATTTACTTACACCTAAAATTTTGCTAATTTCATGGTAAAGTTTACCTTCTATAGCCATCCTTACGGCTACTGCTCGCTTGAGTTCTCTTACAGTTCGATCACTTTTAATGAAAGATTCTAACGCCGCTCTTTCTTTTTCCATATCTTTCTGTGGTAGTTGTAAGTTATTCATCTTTTTATTGTCACAATCAATGATTGCATATAATTATATCATAATAAGTGTAGATAATGATTTAGGATTGCTATATACCCTGTAGCCCAACGCAATTTAAGCTCTGGCATTCCTCTTTTACACTCTCGCGTGTCACTGGATTATTTCTCTGGTTTGTTTGTAAGCTAATTAACAAAAATGCACAACTCACTATTTCCCACCACTTGGATATTTGCTGATAACTTGTTACCCGAAAATTTGCCCAGCCTAGTTCGTTTTTGGCTTGCTTGAATCCGTACTCAATCCAATTCCAAAAACCATAGTGATTCCCAATACTCGAATATAAATCTCCTGAAAAATTAGTCATTAAATACCAAGTATTAGTTTTTAGCTCCCGGAAAAAATCACTGGTTATCTTCCAGTATCTCACATCTAAGGAGCCAGGACCAATGATTTCTTGAATATATATTGTGTGTTCATTGCCATTAGAAAATACCCGGTCAAATGTTTGCCAGTCACTGTAAGTAACTTCTTCTTTATTCAACCAAGCTTTGTGATTGGAGCGAATTGCTACTACATATTTGAGGTGCCATTTATTTAGCCCTTGTATAAATGTAGAGCTTTCCCCCTATAGACTATCAGCTAATACCTGATCGATTTTAAATCCCATCCCCTCTAGTTACGATATAATTTCTAGGGCAAGTTGAGGTTTAGTCTTATATGTGTCTTCTGGTAGGAGAGTTGCTTGTGGTTTAAAAATTTTAAAAATTAATGGAAATAGCGTGTTTCCGACTACACCATAGGCATTAACAAATACTATTCTATTCTCTGCCTTACCGAGATTCCCAATATATTGTCTCGCCACATAATCTGTAGTATCTCCCTTTTTTTGTCTCCGGTTTCATCTATTATTAATATGACTTTTTTGCCAGTGACTTTCTCTAGTATTAACGACAATCTTAATTATTCAAAACCCTTAATATCCAGGGGAAACTGTTAAAAAATGACGTAGAATTGTTCATTTTTCAATTCGACCACTTTCGCTATTCCTGTTAGCAATTTTCGCTTGATTTCGGAAATCATCCCTATAATTAGATACTTGAAGTTTTCAAAACTTCTTACAAGAGAGAAATAGATGTTGATAGGCAAGACAGTGTTCGTCTACAAAACTCACTGTAGGAACTGGTGAGCGGCGTACTACCATACATTTTAACTATTTGAGGACTTTAGGAATATTATACTATGGCTAAAGTGATGAAAGAGCGATAATGGTGGCAACATTTTGTTTTTTGGGGATCCCGTGTGGCTCCTTATTTTTTTACCTTACCATTCTCTCAAAGCTTTGTCCTGTTTAGACTAGAAGTGCCTTGTCACCCGCTAAGGATTTTTCCAGAAGAAAGATGATGAGATTTACATTTTCACCGCAGATAAACACAAATTAACGCAGATCAAGTGCCAACTCTTACATCTCACATTCCGCACCCTCTACTGTCACAATCGTTTTTTTCGGAATTTTTATAACCAACCCAGTTACGTTTTATACAACGTACAAGAAAATCATTTTGGCGATCGCCAGTCAAAAATGCTCAAATACCCGCTATACAGGCGGAAGAAATCCTGCGAGGAGCTTGAGTTAAGGGAATAAAAAATTATAGAACCCTATATTTTTGAGGTTTATTGACAGGTGTCATGCAGCACATTAAAATAAATTATCAGAATCCATATTGATTATGAGCAAGCTCAAAGATTTTTCCATTGCCACTGCCAGAATGATGCCCGTTATTATCCTGGCAGATGTCAGTGGCAGTATGACAGCCTATGGCAAATCATTTGTGACAAGTTAAGAAAAAGTGCAAATTGTCAAGGGGGTAAACCAAAAAAGGTAAAATAGGCTGAAACATCTATCTGGCAATCAGTTTAGCCATAGTTGAACCAGCTATGAGTAGCAAAAAACGAATCAACCGAGATCATGCAAAGAAAAAAAATAGTCCCCAAATAGAAAATGAAGCGATCGCGAATCACCTGGAAGATTTATTAATTCCGGCAATGGCTGCCCAAAAAACTTTTTATCGCCAACTAAATTTAAGAGATAGGATTCTGACACTACCATTAATGATGGCAGCAATATTAAGTCTTTTATGGCGAAATGTAGCAGGAGTAACAGAATTAACTAGATTATTAAATAGAGAAGGATTTTTATGGTGTGAGGCACAAGAGATTAGTCAACAAGCATTATCGCAAAGATTTTTAACTTTTCCAGCAATTTTATTTGAAAAAGTCTTTAAAGAATTACTGCCTCATTTTCGCCAAAAATGGTTAACAAGAAAATCAAGACCACTACCGGATAGCGCACAATTTGCCTTAAAAAACTTTGAAAATATCTGGATAGCTGACGGGTCAACATTAGAAGCATTATTTAAGAAGTTACAAAGTTTATCAGATGTGCCAATTGGTCAATTAGCCGGAAAAATGGGAGTAATTATAGACCTAGTAACTCATCTTCCTTTATAAATTTGGTTTTGGACAAATCCTAAACAAGCAGACACTCATTGGGAAGAAGATTTACTGAAGATAGTCAAGCCAAAAACCTTGCTGTTATTGGATAGAGGGTTCTATCACTTCGCTTTTTGGTCAAAACTAATAGACCACGAAATTGGATTTATTACTCGAATAAAGAAAGGTGCATCTTATCAAGTAAAACGGATATTAACAAATACCTATGATGTTAAAGACCAGATAATTCAGATAGGTGCAGGCACAAAAAAAACACCAGCTTTGACTATAAGATTAGTATAGATTCGCTCCAAAAATTCCTGGCGTTCTTATCTGACAAGTGTCCGAGAACCCGAAATATTACCCCCCTATGTAGTAGCAGATTTATATCAAAGACACTGGCGAATTGAACAGGCATTTTGTACGGTAAAAAGATTACTAAATTTAAGCTATTTATGGACAGGCTCGTTAAATGGAATCAAGCTACAAATCTGGGGAAATTGGGTATTTTATGCGATTATAGTAGACTTAGGAGATGCTATTGCACATGAATTAGGAGTACCAATTGAACGTATTTCTTTAGAAATGATTTATCGGGGGATGTATCATTTTTCGGTGGCCTATCAAAAAGGAATAGCTTCTGACCTAGTTAAGTATTTTGCCGCCGAGAAGAATCAAGATTTAGGGATTGTTAAGCTAGGCATGAAAACCTCATGTCAGGCTAATTATTTCTCCTTTCCCTGGAACTCAAAGAAGTCCCGAACAGTGTTTTTTCAATAATAAAGGAACAAATGGAGTCATATTTTAAGTGGGTCAACAGGTAAAAAATGAGTAAAATTACTCATTGACAATAGTGTTTTTAGCTTAACTTGTGAGTAATGGTTGTTAGTGGGTAGGGGCGGTGGATGGTGCGTGCCCGCCCTCAGTTGTTAGTTGGTAGGGGCGGTGGATGGTGCGTGCCCGCCCTCAGTTGTTAGTCATTAGTTTTTAGTCATTAGTCATTAGTTGTTAGTGACCAATAACCAATAACCACTAACCAACAACCAATAACCAATAACCAATAACCAACAACCAACAACCAATAACCAATGACCAATGACCAATGACTAATGACCAATGACCAATGACTTTCTAGATAAAAGTGAAGTCAAATCCCGAAAGAGAAGCAACTCCAGTTACACCATTTAACTTCGCCAAAATCTGAGAATCGTTGCCGGTGACGTTATTACCATTGCCGTCATAAATGATGTAAGTATTGCCGCCGGAATCGTAGGCAAACAAGAAAGCGGTTCCTCCCAAAATATTTGCAGAAACAGTTGTCTGCACGTTCAGGAGAACTTGACTGCCATTGCTCAGATTCGGGAATCCGGGGGCAAAATTAAACTGATCCTCGATCGGCACGCCGAGACCGCTAAAATCGGTAATCACATCGTATCCGCCCGTGGCGATCGCAGCATCGATCGCCGCCGAAGAAGCCGCATCAAACACCGGCCCACCCTCAGCAGGGCTAGTATACCGGAATTGATTGCTGCCGCCACCTCCGCTCATGGTATCTGCCCCCTGGCCTCCGATCAACACGTCATTATCCAAACCGCCATTAATCGTATCGTTGCCGCCTTGGCCGTCAACAGTATCGCTGCCAAGCAAACCGTTCAAATTGTCCGGCAATGAGCCTCCAATCAATTTGTTGGGGCCCGTATCGGCCGGCAAGATGCCAACGGTGACAGTACCTACGCCCGGAAGTGTCCCGAAGCCGTCGCTGACGCTGTAGGTGAAAGTAGTGGTACCCGCTACGTTACCGGGGATGAACTGCACCCGATCGCCCAGATTGACAGCTATGCCCTGTGTTGGCGTACCGACATTGATAATGCTCAGCGGCCCTTTTTGCGGGCTCGAATCGTTGGCGAGCACATCGATGAAAGTGGGCAGCAAATTATTCGTACTCGTAAATACGATGCCGTCATCGCCAACAATCGGCGACAGAGTAGTTGGAACAGTTACCGAGGTATCGAAAGAATTGATATTAATTGCGACAGAGGCTGCAGCCGTGCCGCCTTGGTCGTCAGCCACGCTGTAGCTGAAAGAGCCCGCTTGCCCGATCGCATCAGCTTTAGGTTGGAACTGCAAGCCCAGCAATTCCTGAACCGTCAATTTTTGGTTGATAGCCAGCGGACTCGTACCGATAACTACTTGACCGAAAGTCGGATTGGGAAGTCCAGCTACGTTGACCGCCAGCGCTTGGCCCTCCGGGTCACTGGGCGCAGAAATGCTCAGAGACAAAGGCAAATTTTGCAAACCAGTCAGCGTCTTACCAGTTTCCACGATCGGCGGCTCATTAGGAGTCGGAGATGTGAAACTAGGCGGCACCGGCCCCCCGCCGAAAGGTGGAGGAGTTGGAGTAGCAGCAGTCGGAGTCGGGACGATGGAAGGACTCGGACTCGGAATTGTCCCGCCCGCAGTCGGAGTCGGAGTCGGACTCGGAACCTGTGTCGGCAATGTCCCCGGTGACGGAGTTGGATTTGGAGTTGTCCCCGGTGATGGTGATGGAGTCGGACTCGGACTTGTCCCTGGTGTCGGAGTGGGAGTCGGTTCGGGAGTTGGAGTCGTTGCTGGAGTCGGAGTCGTCGCTGGAGTCGGAGTCGTCGCCGGAGTTGGAGTCGTTGCCGGAGTCGGAGTCGTTGCCGGAGTCGGAGTCGTCGCTGGAGTTGGAGAAGGCGTTGTCCCCGTCGGAGTTGGAGAAGGCGTTGGAGAAGGCGTTGTCCCCGAAGGAGTTGGAGAAGGAGTTGTCCCCGAAGGAGTTGGAGAAGGCGTTGTCCCCGAAGGAGTTGGAGAAGGACTTGTCCCCGTCGGAGTTGGAGAAGGACTTGTCCCCGTTCCCGGAGTTGGAGAAGGACTTGTCCCCACAATTGTGAAGGGATTGTCCTCTACGCGGGGTATTTGAGCCGTAGTGAACCGAGATTCATCTAGCGAGTTCGATCGCACATCCACCAACACCGCCAAAAATTCCCCAGTTTGCCTGTCCCGAATAATCGTGTTGCTAGAATTCGAGCCTTGACCCTGAAAGATTTCTAACTGTGTAAAGTTGAGACCTCCAGCCAGACCGATCGAATCTTCCGGCTTAAAATCTCTAATTAAATCAGCATCCCCGATGTCGCGGCCGCCTGTCGTGAGAAACCCGTTGCCACTAGGCGAAGTGCCCACCCTAGCGAGAACAAAAATATCCGATCCATCGCCTCCAGTCAGAGTATCAGACCCGCGATCGCCAGAAAGAATATCATCCCCACCACCTCCAGACAGAGAATCATTGTCATCCCCCCCGAAGATCAGGTCATCACCCTCACCGCCATCAGCAGTATCATTACCCACACCACCGCTGATGACATCGCCCCCATCGCCGCCCAACAAAATATCATTACCCCTAGCGCCGATCAGGCAGTCATTACCAGTGTCGCCAAAAATAGTGTCACTGCCCTTGTCGCCAAAAATCAGGTCATCCTCGGCACCGCCGCGCAGACAATCATTGCCTTTACCGCCGTACAGCGTGTCGTTACCTTCAGCACCCAAAACAATATCATTGCCCTGGTCGCCAAAAGCTACATCATTACCAACGTCGCCAGAAACCAAGTCATCGTCTTTGCCGCCCCGCGCCGTGTCATTGCCGCTGCCGCCTTCAACAATATCTTGACCGGCACCACCGTTGAGAGAATCGTCACCATCATCGCCCCTGACGATATCAGCCCCGTCCCGACTCAGAATCGTGTCGTCACCGATACCCCCGGAAATCGTGTCATTGAACAAGCTGCCGACTAAATAGTTATTCCCCTCATTTCCGACAACTAAGCCATCGACAAAAACTGGTTCTGGGGGAGGCGTGGGTGCAGTCGGAACTGGCCGCGGCACCGGCGTGACCGAAATCCCCGGGCCCGTCCCGTTCATCATCGGAGAAGTCCCCGTCATTGTTGGAGAAGTCCCCGTCATTGTTGGAGAAGTCCCCGTCATTGTTGGAGAAGTCCCCATCATTGTTGGAGAAGTCCCCGTCATTGTTGGAGAAGTCCCCGTCATTGTTGGAGAAGTCCCCGTCATTGTTGGAGAAGTCCCCGTCATCGTTGGAGAAGTCCCCGGTGACGGCGACGGCGATGGCGTGGGCTCCGTCATCGTTTCGACAATAATTGCTGGTACTGCACTCGGCATTGTTTCGACTCCTTGCGACGCTACTCAATCAAAAACTAACTACTAAGGAATGAAAATTTAATAACTTAAGCGATTTCTCGTTAATGCAGATCAGTCGGCTCTACTTACAGGATAGAGGACTGTAGGAGGTGCTTAAGTTATTAAGTTTTCGATCCTAAATAAACTTAAAGTCAGAGGCAGTAATAACTGTGCTCAGAGCTCCCGGCACTGTAGGAATAGTATTCAACACTGCCAAATCGAAAGCTGGGAGACTGTCATCTGCCACATTTGGGTCAAACCCTAGAACGTACTTGTTAAAAGTATTGTTCAGGTACACGAAGAAAGCTCCTGTTTGGCTCGAACCGTTTTGATTTTTCAACACTGCGTTGACAGCTTGAGCGTTGTCAAATTTAGATTCAAACAAAATGACTTCTTGATTGCTGATGTTGTCGCCGCCACTGCCGATATTCCTGACGATAAAACTGGTGAAATCGTTAGTAGTTCCAGAGTTGATTAGACCGGCAAAATTTGACGACCTGAACAAGAATCTGTCGGTGCCTGTGCCGCCGACATTGAAGTCAGCAATAATATCCACACCTTCACTCGGAACTTCGTAGTAGAAGAAATCATCGCCAGCGCCGCCTGTGAGCAAGTCAGAACCGTTCCCGCCGCCCAAAATGTCATTGCCGGCACCGCCTTCTAGGGTGTCGTTGTCATCGCCGCCCAACACCAAATCGTTGCCGAATGAGCCGCTGAGACAGTCGCTGCCGGCACCGCCGTCTACAGTGTCGTCGCCCGCTTCGCCGAACAGGGAGTCGCTGCCGCCCTCTCCCAAAATGTAGTCGTTGCCGGTACCTCCGAGTGCCGTGTCGCTGCCTTCTCCGCCCAAAATCGTGTCTTCGCTGTCGCCGCCGGAGATGAAATCGTTATTGATACCGCCGTCGAGCAAGTCTCTGCCGAGGCTGCCGTCGAGGATGTCGTCGCCTGCACCGCCGTCGATGGTGTCGTCACCTAGACCGCCCAATAAGGTGTCGGTGCCGGTGCCTCCAAGTATCGAGTCCTCGCCGGCTTCTCCCAATATTGAGTCATTCCCTGTTCCGCCATCAATGGTGTCGCCGTTGTCGCCGCCCAAGATGATGTCGTTGTCATTGCCGCCGAACATCAGGTCGTTGCCCTGTCCGCCAATGAGGGAGTCTATGCCGTCTTCGCCGTCGATGGTGTCGTTGCCGAGTCCGCCGTCGAGGGTGTCGTTGCCGATCGAACCTAGCACTGAGTCGTTACCTCCCTCACCGAATTGGAGGTCGTCGCCGCCCATGCCCTCGATGATGTCGTTGCCGTCGCCCCCAGAGAGGGTATCGTTGCCGGCACCGCCGATGATGTAGTCGCTGAGGTTGCTGCCTGTAAAGGTACTTGCTGGGAGTGCGGTGCGATCGACAATATTATCTACCACCGTAATGCTGAAGGATGCAGGCCCGATCGTTGCAGACCCGTCGGAGGCTGTAAACGTGAAACTGTCGCTACTGCCAGCCGCCAGCAAGTTGTATTTGACAATGTTGTTGTTGATATCGTCTTGGCTGAATTTGCCACCGACGTTGAGAAACGTGGTGCCCCTTTGGACAAAACCTCTAGTAGCATCCGGGGCTTTGGTAATCGTGTAAACGATTTCCGACGGCGGGTTGTCGGGATCTGTTACCAACAAATCCGCAGCGGTGATTGTCTGGGTAGGAGCAGCTTTGGCAACCACCACACCGCCGTTAACTACTAGCTGCGGCGGGTTGCTGACGTTGATGGTTACTACCGCCTGACTGGTGCCGCCCCTGCCATCTGAGATCGAGTAACTGAAGCTGTCACTACCCGAAAAGCCTGGATTCGGCGTGTATTTGAATACGCCCCCACCAGAGGGAGTCAGGGTTCCTTTGGCTGTTGGAGTAAAAGTGCTGACACTCAGGGGGTTCTTGTCAGGATCGGTGTCGTTGAATAGAACGTTAAGACTGAGTTCTTGACCCGAAACCGTGGTGAAGTTGTCGTTAACTGCTCTGGGAGCCTGATTCGGGAAGGGAGTAGGATTTGGTGTCGGCGTCGGTGTCGGACTTGCTGTCGGCGTCGGTGTCGGACTTGCTGTCGGCGTCGGAAACATCGGCGTCGGACTTGCTGTCGGCGTCGGGAACATCGGTGTCGGACTCGGTGTCGGTGTCGGACTTGATGTCGGTGTTGGTGTCGGACTGTCTGTCGGAGTCGGTGTCGGACTTGCCGTCGGAGTCGGTGTCGGAGAAGGACTCGGTGTGGGTAGGGGGAGGGGGGTGGCGCTACCGGGAACTGTGGGGGCAATTACAAAGGAGTTGCGTCCTAGGGTTCTGCTGTCAACTCCGGGCAATACTGCTAAAAAGTCGCCGCTGACTCCGTTGCGAATAATTGTGCTGCCGGCTTTGCTGTCGGTGCTTTGGAAGATTACCAAATCTTCAAACTTGAGGTCGCCGCTGAGTCCGATCGAATCTTCGCCTTGGCGAAAGTCTGTGAAAATGTCCGCATCGGCGATATCCGGGCCGCCTGTGGTCACAAATGCCGGGTTAGTGCCGTTGCTGCTGCCGCTGGGGGAACTGAAGCCACCAATGACAAAGACATCTCTGCCTTCGCCTCCGGCCACGATGTCTTTGCCTTCGTCGCCCCACAGCACGTCGTTGCCAGCGCCACCGTCGATGATGTCGTCTCCAGCACCTCCAAACACGATGTCGTCACCGTCGCCAGCAAAAATTGTGTCCGCGCCGGCATCTCCGTAGAGCCAGTCGCCTCCTTCGTTGCCAAATAGCAAGTCTTCGCCGTCGCCACCGAAGAGCGAGTCGTTACCTTGGTCGCCCCACACGATGTCGTCGCCTTTGTCGCCCAAAAAGCTATCGTCGCCAGAGCCCCCGCGCAAGCTGTCGCCGCCTTTGCCGCCGTAAGCGGTGTCTTTGCCTTCGCCTCCGATTACTGTGTCGTTGCCGTCATTGCCGTACAGCAGGTCGGGGTTATTTCCCCCATCAAGGGAGTCGTTGCCTTTACCTCCGTAGATGGTATCGAGTCCTGAACCGCCGTCGAGTACGTCGTTGCCGGGCCCGCCGAACAGCACGTCGTCATCCTCGTTGCCAAATACTAAATCGTCGCCGTCCAAGCCTAGGACGGTATCGTTGCCTTGCAGCCCGGAAATCACGTCTGGGCCGGGACTGCCTCCTAGGGAGTCGTTGGCTTCTGTGCCCCGGATCACGCCTCCGATCGTTGAGGGTGCGGTACCGCCTCCGCCCAAGGTGTCGTCTATGCCACCAAATGTGTCGTCGCCGGAGGGTGTCGGTGTCGGTGCGGGTGTCGGTGTCGGTGCGGGTGTCGGTGTCGGTGCGGGTGTCGGAGTTGGCTCTGGAGTTGGCGTTGGTGCTGGATCTGGAGTTGGAGTTGGCTCAATTATGATACGCGGTACTGCACTGGGCATTATTTTGGCTCCTTTAAACGACGGTTCCGATTAACTTTAAGAACTGATCAATCTCAGTTTGTTGCCTCAAATCTGGCTTATTATTGATTAATAATCTCGCTCATTTCTAGCATAATAAATCAAAATTGCCAGGGCTATAGATTTTTTTGAACTCTGGTATTTTTTGCGCTAGAAATAGTAATGTTTGCAAGTTTTGATGTGGGTTTTGGGTACACTCTAATATCGCCGGATTTTGATCGAACCTAAAAGTCTGAATTCAAGTCAGCCTCGATGAGCTATCCAAGGGTGGAAAAAATGAAAATCTTTGCATTCAGAATTTTCTTGATGCCTGTCGAATCTCTTAGTTTTAGCCGGACTGCTGATAAGAAACAGAACTCTGAATGAGGGGCAGAAGTGGCCCAGTTTGCTCTTGTCCGTTGACGGCTAGTTCGCTGTGACAAAGGTAAAGTACAGAACAGCGACTTAACAAATCTAGCAGAATTCGTCGCAGCCGCTGTTGGTCGGCGGTGGTTTCGTCTTCGGTTTCCCAGGGACGCCCCAGTTGCGATCGCACAAATAAGGGTGCACCAAACAATGTCGCCGCACCGCCACTCAGCCACAGGGACGAGCCGGCATCCAGCCAAAAGTGCCATTTGTGGGCGCGGCGGCTGCTGCGGTACTGGAAGATGTTGGCCAGGGTGACGGCTTGGGTTTGGGTTCCTTGGGCGCGGACGGGATAGGGGTTGGCGGTGACGGTTCCTTGGCGCAATAACTGGATGAACCGGGCGATGGTTTCTGATTCGCTACTGTTTGTTGGTTCTTGGCGCTGCATTCGTCCGTGTATTTCCCAGTAGTGGGCGGCGGTTTCCATTAACTCTCGCAGGGCTGATAGCCGATCGTAGGCTAGGTATCTGTCGTTGATCAGAAATTTCTGGATGGCTCGATCGAGCAGGGCTATGGGACTAGGCAACAGCCGCTCTTGTTGTTGCGATCGCTGTTGTTCGATCCACTCGACAATTTGCTCGTAGGCGGCACAGGCTCGGTGTCCCACTCTGTCCCACCGGGGAAAGGCTGTAATTGGTAGCAATTGAGGTCGATCGACATCGGGACAAAAACAGCTATCGGCGATTAAACCGGCTCTCACTTGGTCGATCGATTTTTGATTCGGAATTTGAGATTTTAGATGGAAGTTGGGCTGGGAATCTTCTGTTTCCACTACTTCCCGATGTTTCTGGCTGCCTAAAATTACCAGCATTTCGGCTACTGCGTCTCGATCGACTAAACGGCCCAGTCCCGGATAAACTAAGGCTAACAAAGTCAGCAAAGCTCGAATTTCTGGGGTAGTCGAGAGGGGACGCTGATCGTTGAGAGATTCGGCGGCGATGCCGTGTCTGGCTAGAATTTCGGTTAAACTGTAACGGGCGATCGCATCCATCCCCGGAGCAATTACGGCGATTTCCTGCGGCTCTACGGCTGCTGATTTCACTGCATCCACGATGATTTCGGCGGTTTCTCGCAGCAGTTGGGCCCGGGAAATTGTTTCGAGCGATCGAACTGATCCGGGCAAACTCAAGCCTAAAGGATAAAAACCCTCAGAATTTACTGCTAAACTTACCGCCAATTCGCCAATTTCTGGGGATAAACCCGCTTTTGCGTCCAATTTTTCGACGATGCGACACCTGCTTTCGAGTTGGGCGAGGTCTTCGGTGTCCGCCCCCAAACCCAAACGCACTCCTCCATCTTGATTGTAGGAGAAGGCTCCCGCCACGCCTCGATCGAGCATTCGATCGAACAAATGGCGGCTGATGGCTGGATAATCGTCAACATCATCTGCGATCGTAGCTTGGTATCTAGAGGTCAACTGCTGCTGGTAAGTAACATTTGGCAACAAGTAACGCCAGTAGAGTTCGCAAACAATCCCGTAAGTCAGCAGCCCCCGCGTCAAGCACCATTCCCACCACCTTTCGAGCAATTCTCCCATGCTAGCCCACAGGCTGTGCGAGTCGCCAAAGCCGACAAATCCCTGTTCCAAAATGCTCTTAATTTCTTCTCTCGGGGTACCGCTGACAGCAGCAAGTTGTAATAAGTCTAGAGTTCGACGCACCATTCGGTTTGGACTGACTCCTGTTTGTTGCAAAATGCCTTCGTCTAATTCGCGACGCCAGAGTCGGGCGGCAAGTTCCAATTCTGTTTCAGGTTGCAGCCTCAGCGGAAATTGAGCCTTCAACTGCAGTGACTCAACTAGCAGCGGCCAAAATAGCAATACTTCTTGCTCAAAAAAACCGAAGGGTGTTGTGGAGTGAAAGGCATATTTTCCTTGGGTGGCTACGGCGATGCGATCGGCTAGTTCCAGCCGATTGTCGCCGTTAGCTGCTAATACTAAAATTGCTGGGGCTGTTTGTCCCGCCCGCCACCGCCCGGAATGCCCCCGGCTTGAAACTGTTGCGGGCAAGGACTTAACGGTTTCGCTCCAAATACAGAACTGCTCGACTAAACGAGCGGTTTTGCCCGTTTTGGCGGCTCCGACAATCCAAATTGAATTTTCTGCCGACGTTCCCAATTTTTGTAAATCTGTTACCATACCATGAATAATTTAGTCACTAATGCCTGCTGCCAACGAACCAGCTTTTAGTTATGAATACTTCTGCGTGGAATAGGTTTGTCAAATATCTCTACAGCGCTAACCAGTGGTATAGAGATACACCTGAAAGAGCTCTAGAACAAGCTTATGATGCTGCTTTAGCAATTAAGGCGATCGAAGATGAGCATTTTGGGGGCCAACGGATTTCGGAGCGAGCGGGCGATTACGGACAAAGCACCCTGTCTTACTTTAAATCCGAACTGCAAAAATACCTCAAGGTGATCCACACTAGGATGGTTGAGTTTAATGCTAGCCGTTATTTTTTGGAATTGCCCGATCGGGTAGGAGCAAAACCGCAGGCGACAGATAGCACAGAGCGCCGCCAGCACGGATTAGGTTTCGACGATAGAGATGGAGCATCCCTTGTCTTTGAGAAGCTCGCATTTATTGATGGGGTCATTGATAAATATATTCATCAGGGTAAATCAACTGCGATCGTTCCGGTTTTAAGCTCAGAAAACCTTTTATTTAAATCTACAAATAACACCTCTCAACCTAACGGAAGCCCAGGTTCAGCTAATTCACTTCAAACTCAGGCGGGCGAAGTAGACACTAACTCTGAAGAGGTGAATTTATTGCCCCGATCGCTTTTGGGAACCTTGAATCGAATCACTAAAGAACTTAACCCAGAAGCAGAAAAAGACGTAGTTAAGAATTTTCGCAATTCCCAAGTAAAAACAGTCATTTCTCTGAGATTTATTTTGCTGCTGATTTTAGTTCCGCTGTTGGCGAATCAAATTTCCAAAAACTTTATTGTAGGGCCGATAGTTGACCAGTTTAGACCTCCGGAAGAATCTCGGATTTTCATAAATTATGAGTTGGAAGAAGAAGCCTTTGAAAAACTAGAGCAATTTGAGCGGCAGCTAAAATTTGAAAAGTTAATTGGCATTGCTCCCTCGCTTTCAGAAGAGGAAACGGAAAAGAAGATTACCGAAAAAGCAGTTGAGATAGCGGAGGAATACCGCGGTGAAAGCGGTGGAGCCATTAAAAATATTTTTGCCGATTTAATTTCTTGCTTTGTTTTTGTCTGGATTCTCCTTGTTAACAAGAGAGAGATTGAGATTTTAAAATCTTTCATGGACGATGTGATTTACGGACTTAGCGACAGTGCTAAGGCTTTCATAATTATTTTGTTTACGGATGTGTTTGTCGGATTCCACTCACCGCACGGTTGGGAAATAATTCTCGAAGGTTTATCGAGGCATTTTGGACTACCAGAAAATAGGCAGTTTATATTTTTGTTTATCGCGACGTTTCCAGTTATATTAGATACAGTATTTAAGTATTGGATCTTCCGCTATTTAAACCGGAGTTCGCCTTCTGCAGTTGCAACTTACAAGAATATGAACGAGTAATCGGCTCATATCTATTCCTGCAAAATAACCCTACTAGGGTTATTTTACAGGACATGAGATGGCTTGAATCTTGATAAAATTTTGAGGAGTTCAATCCTCACTACAGACATATTAGGGTTATTTTACAGGACATAAGATGGCTCGAATTTCCCATTAAAGTGCTGGACGCAAAAGTGATTTTACACGCTACTTATAGGGTAAGGTGCGCATTGCGCACCCTACATATAAAGGTTATGCGTAAGTCGTGAATTACCAATTACCAATTACCCATTACCCATTACCAATTACCTAATTCCAACGCTTCTTGCGCTGTCGCCGGTTGGCTACTGACTCCACCAGTCCCAGTGCGAGAAAGTTACTCAGCAGCGACGCATTCCCATAACTTAGGAAAGGTAGCGGAATTCCTGTTACTGGGGCTAAGCCGATGTTCATCCCAATATTTACGAATACTTGAAAAATTAACATTGACAGTACGCCGATCGCCAGCAATGAACCAAAATTGTCGTTAGCAGTCTGAGCAATAATCACCAACCGGAAACAAATTATCCAGAACGTCACCAGAACGCAAATACAGCCAATAAAGCCCAATTCTTCGCCGATCGCTGAAAAGATAAAGTCCGTATGCTGTTCGGGAATAAAGTTAAGCTGAGTTTGGGTTCCGTGAAACAAACCCCTGCCTTTGAGCTCCCCAGCCCCGATCGCAATCCGAGATTGAATCAAGTGATATCCGCTGCCTAAAGGGTCTTTCTCGGGATTTAAAAAGCCTGTCAGGCGCATTTTTTGATAATCCTGAAGCACACCCCAAAAAATATGTCCGACGTGTCCCGAAACCACGTTCACCACCACAGCAGCAAAAGTCCCCAACCAAGGCCAAGGTAGGCTTCGCCAAGCGATAATCCCCGCAACGACTACCCAAGCAACCCAAATCGGTGTAGACAAGTTGTTTAGGAGAACCGAGATTAGAGGAGAAAACAGCAATATTAGCCAGCCGGGATTGACATTACCCCAGTAAAACATCCCCATTGTGATCGCGCCAAACACCAGAGAAGTACCTAAATTTGGTTCAGCAAAGATCAATCCCCAGGGTAGGGCCATAATCGCCAGCATCTTCAACATATCCCTGACTGTGGGGACAGTTTTGTCGTGCAGGAGAGCTGCTAAAGTGATAATCATCCCTACTTTGGCAAATTCTGACGGTTGCAGGTAAAAGCCGCCGATATTGATCCACCGCTGGGCACCGAGCCCTGTAGTACCGATAAATCTAACTGCGATTAGTGACAAATTAATGGCTATGTAAATCGGCCATTTCCACTGAATAAGTATCTCGTAGCGGCAGCGGGAAATGACTATAGCTATGGACAAACCGACTGCGCCAGTTACCCAGTGGCGCCACCAGTCGATCGATGCCTGGTTCATTTCGACGCTGCGGATCATGATTCCGCCCAAGATGGTGAGGCCTATGCAGGCGATAAACAGCCAAGGATCTGATTCTTCCCAGGGTTTGAAGATGGATTTCCAGCGGTTTCTGCTTTGTATTCTCTGCAACATGAGGATTTTAGATTTTAGATTTTAGATTTTAGATTATCGAACCGATGTTCGGAAGTTGTGGATATATTTCCGATTCTGAGCTTACACCCTACTGCGCGAGCATTGGTGTCAGTACGTCACTTTATTCGGCGACTCCTACAGAGGTTCCGGGCCTTCAGCTACGGGCCTTTGCTGATTCGCACCAATCCCGTGGCCTGTGCATTCCGCACCAATCTAGGGCTTAATTAATTCGCGTTCCGATTTTTTCATTAGTTAAAGCCCAAAAAATTGCTTGGGGGATCTTGGTTTTACAATCAAAACGCCCAAACGCCGATCGACAGGCGATTTCCACTGGCCCACAAAGTCAACACTAAGCGCAGCGCACGCGCTACAAACCCTGCACAGCAACCAATCTTCACGGTGGGTCGGGGGCGCGCCTTACCTGGATTTAATAGCCGATCGCCCCCCAAGCCCTAAAATCATCCTTTGGCGGGTTCGTAAAGATACTCAAAACCGTTACCGTCGAGGTCTCTACCGTAAAAAGAGGCTGTACCGTCACGGTGTTCGTGAATCTGAGTGACGGAAACACCTTCGGATTTAAGCTGTTGGTAGGCGGATTCCATTTCGGTGCGATCGTCAAACACAAAACCAAAATGCGGCCCTGCTTGGTCGTAACTCGGACTCAACAGCGCCAAGCCGTCCTCTCCCGCTTTCAAGTAAGCCCAGTCTGCATCTTTCCACACTAACTCCATCCCCAAATTTCGGTAGAATTCAGCAGATTTTTCGATGTCTTGCACGCAGACGGCTACGTGTCCCAATCTTTTTAGTTTCATGTCTAGAATTTTTATGGTTGTGTTTGAGTTTATTGTATCTTTTTTTTGATTTGTTTCTCGGTTAATTAGGTATTTTTTGTAAATTTTTGGTGCGAGCTAACTGTACCTTTTCTACTTTTTTGCTGGCATTCATTGGGCTGAACAGTTTAATAGTGCGATCGGATTTTTATTGGGTTCTATCGGTGTTACCAAGTTATTGTTCTGTCAGAGCTAGTTGATAGCAAGCTTCGGCTCGGTTTAATTTGTTGGAGCGATCGAGTATTTCTAGGGCTGCATGGTGCTGTACGGCTCGGTCTAATTCTCCCCATTCTCGGTACAGCGCTGCTATACCGTTGAGAGCTTTGGCTTTGATGGTACTGTACTGGTTTTGGTCGGATCGGGCGATCGCCTGACGGTACAAGATCAAGGCTTTCTCTGGATCTCCCAGGTTTTGATAGGTGGCGGCGAGAAAAACTAACTTGTATCCCGTAGCCACCAACTGACTGTTTTCCCGATCGGCATCTAGTCGATCGGCGATCGCATTGATATTCAGGAGCCAGCAGCTATGTCTATTAACGATGTTGAAACAGCGATCGTTGATGAAGAAATTAGACCTCACGAATGCGGTCGTGTTCGTTTCCAAAACAGTTGGTGGCCGGCGAAGTGCGATCTAGACCTGACTTTTGAACCCGGTGACGAGGTTCGCGTCGTGGGAATTGACAATATTACTTTAATAGTTGAAGCGTCATTATAAGTCAATGATTTAGGGACTCGGACTATCAGTTTTTAGCATCTCAAAATTACAAAAAATTAGCAATTAGGAGCAAACAATGATGACTGTCAGCTATTTAGAAAAAGCGATTGTAGAAGAAGAAATTCGACCTAATAAATGCGGCCTCGTCCGATTCCAAAGCAGTTGGTGGCCCGCTAAGTGCGATCGAAAAATAACTTTGAAACCGGGTGAGGTGGTTCGCGTCGTGGGACTTGACAACATTACTCTGATAGTTAAAGCGTAGTTGGGAATTAATCTGGAGGTGGGGAGTTATCGGAGGGTAGAAAAAATAAAGTTGCGATCGCGTTTCTATTTCGATACATTTCTCTTCAAAGGCGCGATCGTACTCATCACCTCTGTTATATCAATTCCGGCTGCACCGGAATGATATAGAGGACACGGCAGTGCCGTTTCCCTACCACGATCAATTGTAGGGAAACGGCACTGCCGTGTCCTCTGTTTATATCATTCCGATGCTAACGAAATTGATATTAATTTCAATATTCTAGAGTTTAACCTCAACCACAACTCACCGCTGACAGTTTTGTCGGCGGGTTTTTTTCAGTAGGAACAACGCACCGTGTTCATTGGGTCAACTTAAGGTAAGTGCCTTGCGAAAATCCTCAACCGAGAGCCTATTTCTCATACCGGACGAGAAGATCCCAGAGATAGATATCGGGATCGTCATGCTCGATATCCTCTTTGAGAACGTTAGCTAAAATTTCCGAATCCAAAAAATAAATCTCAAAATTTAGCCGTTTAAAACCCACTTCTTTAAAGATGCGATTCAAGCGCAAGGGCGTATAATGTATCTGTGAATAATGCCACTCCCGCCCGTGAAGGGTGTTGTGCGGTACATTGACTAGCCCTTCTGTTACCCAATAAGCGTGGGGTTTACTTAAATGGGCAATTTCCAAAGGACAAAAGATGGTAGGAAAAAAGCCGTAGAGCTTACCACCTGGTTTGAGAACTTTAGAAAATTCGTGTATTATCTGGCGATTGATTTCATCCTCACTGGAGACAACGGCAGCAACCGCTAGGACATAATCAAATTTTTCTTTCCAATCGGGTCTTTCTTCTATTATTTTGGTAGAATCAACTTTCTCAAAAACTAATTGTTGGCTGTTAAGCCGGGAATTTCCATCTGCTTTTTGCCAATTTTCCCGTGCTTTTTCAATTCCGGTTTGGGAAAAATCTGTGCAGTAAATTTTGCCAATTTGCGGACAAAACTCTAGTAATGCCTTCTGAAGATGAATTTCGGAGCCACAGCTAGGAATCAGAACTTGGATGTCTGGAGAATTGGGAATATCAAAGCAGGAAGATTGATTGTAAGGACGGATCAGGGCTTTGCAAAGGTCAGGGTCTTGTGTCAGGCTGAAAGCCTTGCCAGCATAATCTTTGTGGTTTTCATCCCACATCGCTTTCTCTTCTTCAAGAGATTTTGAGGCAAGGCGACTAGAAGAGGGGATGAGCCATTTAGATTCATTTGTGTTAGTCATTATTTTCAACTCCAAGATATTCAGTACAGGTCAAGTTTGTGATTGAGAATGGGCAAGCATTGTCAAGTCGTTATGGGAGTGATGACTCTGTTGCCAAAGTGTGGCATAGAGTCCTTCTTGTTCCAGCAAATCGGTATGGCTACCCGATGCAACAATGCTGCCGTTTTCTAACACAAAAATCTGATTAGCACGCAAGGCATGGGTGATGCGGTGGGTAATCATAATCACAGTACATTTTTTGGCAATGCGATCGATAGTGGCGAGGATACCCGCTTCTGTTACCAAGTCAAGGGCGGATGTGGCTTCATCTAAAATCAAAATAGCGGGATTTCTAACTAAGGCTCTAGCAAGGGCGATTCTTTGCCGTTGTCCCCCCGATAATTGTCCGCCTCTGTCACCGACAGGAGTGTCATAACCTTGGGGTAATGTCAGAATAAAATCGTGAATTTCAGCGGCTTTTGCGCCAGCTTCTACCTGTGCGTCACTGGCTTCTAAATCCCCCATGCGAATATTTTCCCGCACAGTTGTGTTAAACAGAATTACCTCCTGAGAAACTAATCCAATTTGAGAGCGGAGGGAGCGTACTCTTGCATGACGCAGATCGATTTTATCTAACAAAATGCGCCCTCGATCAGGGTCGTAAAAGCGCGTTAGTAAGTTCACAATCGTACTTTTGCCTGCGCCACTCTGCCCGACAAACATGACATACTCACCCCGGCGAATCTTCAGCGAGAGATTTTTCACCCCCATTCTTTCGGCAGAGTAGTTAAAGCTGACACAATCGAAGCAAATATCTTGGGCAAGATGCGGCAATGCAACCGCATCTGAGGTGTCCCGAACCGCAGGCGTTTCTGACAGAATATCATTGATGCGTTGTAGAGCGGCTACTCCATCAATGACAATGGGAAGCGAACCGGTAAAGCCAATAATATTCAGATTTAAGCCCAACAACAAAACCTGATAGGAAACTAGAGTTCCTACAGAAATGTAATTGCGGTAGGTCATCACTGCACCGATACTCAAAATCACAAGCTGGGTTATGACAAAAAGAATCATGGGGACTTTTTGCACCAAGTAGGACAAAAATGTTGCTTTAACATAAACCAGTTGCAAGTCATTCAAATCAGCGGCAAAATCCTGGGTAGCTCGGCGTTCCATCCCAAATAATTTGACAACAGATTGGGAGAGAATATTTTCTTCAACAATGCTGGCAATTTCTCCTTCCTTTTGTAGCACATGATAGCCTTGAGAAGTAGCCATCTGAGCAATGGGGGCAGGGGCAATGATACAGATGGTTAAACCAATGCAAGTTAGAGTAGCTAACTGCCAGTTAAGTGAGAACATGAAAATAGTAGTAAATAGGATGCTGCTAATTTCTAAAACAACGACGGTTAGCCCCATCGTAATTAAACCATTCTCTACTTGCTGTACGTCGGAAATCAGACATTTGACAATATCTCCGGCTGAACGTCGCCCAAAAAACTCCATTGACAGATTTTGGAGATGCTCGAATAGGGAGCGCCGAATATTGTTGATGATGACAATGCCCAAACGCGCTCCTAAAAAGTTGCCCAGTAAACCAATGACAGTGTAGAGAATCGCGCCTACGCCAAACAGGGATATGATTAAAACTAAAAGTTTATAGTTTTGAGGAATAATTGCTGCATCCACAATAAATTTCAAACTAACTCTTAGTACAGAATCAAAGGCTGCATCGAAAATCAGGCAGCCAAACATTAAAATAAATTGCCATCGGTAGGAGCCGAGATATTTACTTATTGTTTTTATAAACCAAATAATTTGCTGCATTGTTGATGTGAATCCTGTTGGGAAAAATTTAGACTTTGAATTTGGTTGGCAGTTTTCATTGGGATAGCTTTTCGATCAGTAGGTGGGGTAGTAATAGATGACCGTTACTCAATTAATTAAATCATGTTTTGTTAGAAAATTCAACTAATTATTAACAGTTTTTTCTTGTTTTTTCTCGTTTTTTTTATTTTTATTCACATAGATTTTTTGTTTTTAACGCAATTTTTGTCCGGCTTTGGATTTAATTCAGTTGCTCTTTTTTTGAGGCTGCATCCTTTCCATGTCTCTATCATGGCTCCCCACCCCCACCCCTGTCAGTCGGAAAAGTCGGATCGTCAAAGTCGGAAAAGTCGGATTTTTGCCTAATTTAGACATACTTTAGCGGATGCAACATCACGGGCTAAAAGATATCGGTAATAATACTGAAAATTAATCCAGTTGTTTGGGCTAATCGTTCTATTTTTTATTGTTAATAAAAAAATTAAGCCTTGTTTTAGGGATAAAGACAAGGCTTGACGCCGAGTTACATGGTTGTCCCCTAGGTAGCGAACTCAGAGTTATGAAAGATGAAGTATTCCTAATCTCTGGGAAATGTTGGGTTGAACGCCCTCGTCAACCCAATTTACGAGATTGAGCGCTCGCACTCTAAAGATGGAAATTATCCTAACGATCTCAAATGTTCATTAAGTTGTGGTTACGTCCCATCCTTTTTTGCCTCCTGTGCCAGTAGTTTTAAGAGTAAAGGTAACGCTGCGTTTGTTGGTTAGATCTACTGAAGTAACTTCTGGCGACTTAATTTGCGATTTGAAAATTGCTCCTTCCTTCATTTCCCTTACCCACATTGCATATAGCTTTAGCGTGAGTAGAAAATCAGCAGACTCTCCGCTGGCTACCCCTGGTTGGGCTACCACTACAGAGCCATTCTTGTAAAGAGCTATATTAGATCGTTCGTCAGAGGAATTTATACAAGAAATAGTACCATCTTCGTTGTAATCGCCGGTTGAGTTTAAATCAAGCGCGCCACTTTGAGATATCGTATACTCGACGATTTCGTTAGCGTCTACCTCTATTGTTAGATCTAAATCGCCATAGGGCAAAGCATCGCTGCTCGCAGCTTTTCTAGTGACACCAATTCCTTGTTGAATTGGATAGGTTGTACTTCCTCGGCTAGTCTTAGTATCGGTGGAAGGTTTGAGTGGAAAAACCTTCCAAGCCGTAGGAAAAATTTTGTCAAACATACCTTTTATATTAGGATCTTGTTGAAACAAGACAATGCTCACCTCGTCCTCAGAAAGATTTTCTACAATAACTTTTATGTCGCTGTTTCCGCCAGCACCAAACGCTTGTCTGATGGGTACTGCTGCTACTAACTCTCTTAGTAAGTAGGGAATTCGAGCAGATGTAGAAATGGCTTCTGAAACTCTTAATATTAGTTGGCTCGCTCCCTCTGGAGTGTAAGGATCGACTAATATGTTAACTTCCTCAGCAGCTTGAAGAGCTTCAGACAATTTTTGGACAATTTCAGAATAGACCATGCCTTCTTTATCAGCAGCTAGCTCGAACTCCAAGAGAGGATGGTTTGGAATTTTAGCGCTCCAATATTTTTCTACACTTAGAGTGAACCATTGGTAGTTAACTGATTGTAGATCCAGCAAAAATTCTTTAAAGATATAGATGGAATATCTTTTCCCTTCTTGATATTTATTTTTTAGGGAATTGTAGATATCCTTTTTGTTTTCACTTATTGCCAAAGCGTTGTCCGATGTGTTTAATTGGAAGTTTGCACTCCCCTTTCCTGGACTTGCAGTAACCTTCGTACACCTATATATCTTTTCGTCAGTTGGCTTTTGTCCTTGCGTAATCTTATAATCATTACCTTTCTTCAACTGATCGGCTGAACCCTTCATTATTGTGACTGTGAATTCTGACGTAGGATTTAAATCGCCATTTCCATCTACAAAAGAATCCCAAATTTGTCCAACTTTTTTCCAGATATGTACAGCCATTTTCATCTCCTTCTATGTTGTAATCAAATTGCCATTTTTGTATCAATGTCGAGACAAAATTTTATTTTTGTCTTCCGTCTCTACACCTATAAGACGAATCCAGAGGTCAATTTCTGAATTTTTCGAGTTAGAGGCAGTTTTCCCCTAACTCAATGCACCTATGAAACCCACCCTCAGAACGAGAACCGCCCATCGCACAAAATTTTGTCATTGAGTTGAGGTTGGCAACAAAAAATGTAGGGTAGTCGCTGACAGCAGTGCCCACCCTACATCAAGTTTCAATTACATTTAATCAGCTTACCAATGAAAATTTGCTAATTAAATATTGACATTAAAAATTTAGCGAAGTCGGTACATGATAGGCATCCTTTTTTATTAGGTTTACTTGGGTTTTTCGAGACGAAATTTTATGTTTCTCTTCCGTCTCTACACCTATAAGACGAATCCAGAGGTCAATTTCTGAATTTTTCGAGTTAGAGGCGGTTTTTTCCTAACTTAATGCACTCTGAGAGGTTCAGATCCCCGACTTCCCTAAGAAGTCAAGGATCTACGCTTTAGCCCGATCGCCCTTTCGCCTCTTACCTTTGAACCGTTTCACAGCCTCCTCAACCTCACCGCGAAAAGGGTAGAGCAACCGCTGACTCAGCGCACTTCGATACGCCTCCACAGCCTCCGTCACATCCCCCAACCCCAACAACGCTCTCCCTTGCCAGTAACAAGCGATAGCCGGGTCAAACTCCATCAATTCCCGGAACAGACCAGCCTTTTCCAACCATTTCCGACTCGCCACCTCATCCCCCAGCACCCGATAACTCTCCCCCAGCCACACCGCAGCAGACACAGATTGCAGATAACCCCCCTCTTCCGGTAACAACTGCCATCCTTGCGCCAAAGCCTCCACCGCCTCCCGGTGTTTCCCCGCCAGCGCCAACACCCGCCCATGACCAAGCCAAGCATCAGGTAACTGCGGCTCAAGTTGCGTTCCCTTCGCAGAAACACTACACCCTCGCTCAATCTCCTGAAAACTTTCCACCAACACCCGCCCCGCCGTCGTCCAAACACTCCAGCGTTCGGGAAAACGATCGAGCATCTCTTCTACTATTGATGCAAGGGTTACTTGATGGTTCGATCCCCCTAAATCCCCCTTAAAAAGGGGGACTTCCAGAGGAGTTCCCCCCTTGCAATTAGAAGACTTTGCCTGCTCTAGCTCCCCCCTTGTTAAGGGGGGCTGGGGGGGATCGAGAGGAACAGGGGGAGAGGCAGCAGGCAAAATCTCGCACAACGCCCGATAAATTTCACAATCCTGCGGATACAGACGATAAGCCTTCAGCATCGCCTCAGCCGCTTTCTGATATTCCCCCGTATGGAACAAGCACCGCCCATAGGAATACCAACCCCTAGGATGATTCGGATGTTCCTCAGTAAACCGTTCCAACACCCCAACCCCGTTAGCCGACTCCCCCCGGAAAACGTGATAATATGCCAGCAACTCGCGGGCATCCGCCGCATCAGGAGCCAGTTGCAGCAAAGAACTAATTATCTGTTTAGTCTGTTTCCCCTCCTCACCCGATACCAATCTCATCCGGCAACGAGTATCCGCCAGTCGTTTGAGCGCTCGGAAATCACCCGGAGCCACCTCTAGCACTTTGCTCAACCTGCGCTGCGCTTGGCGCACATTCCCCACCGCCTGACTCGCGTCGTAGCTGTCAATCAGCGCTACAACATCATCCGGGTTCAGTGACAAAACCGTATCAAAGGCTCGCAAAGCTGCAACCGCATCCCCTCTCCCCATTTGCACCTGCCCCAACGCCAGCCAGTGAGCCGCATTATCTGGTTCTAGGGAAGCCGCCGACTCAAAAGCGAGTATCGCTGCCTGAGTGTCACATTTACAGAGTGCGATCGATCCGCTGATATGCTGCCGAGTCGCCTCATTGCGTGCATTGGCCGAGGCACTTTCATAAACCGCTACTGCCTCAACCTCTCGTCCCATAAGCTGCAAAAGTTTCCCCAATTGCAACCGCACGCCAATCAATGGTTGCTGCCGATCGATCACTTGGCGATATTCCTCAACCGCCTGCTCGATATGACCCATTTCATACAGCAGATTCGCCAATTCCAACCGCTTCTTCCACCCAGATGGATACTGCTGCACGTACTCACTTAATGTTTTCAGCTTCTGCTCTTGTCGGGTTGGCTTGGAGTCTCCAACCAGGTAAGCATTCAACTCCACCCCAGAGGACTGAGTGAGGGATACCACCCGGAATGCAGTGTTTCTAGACATATTGCTGTTACCTGATAATTAATTGTCTCGCCAATGTTCTGAGGGATGGGGGCGATCGAGTCGGATGCGATCCTTTCATCGGATTGTAGGGGCAATGCGCCTGCGATCGCCCCACCCGCGATCGCCCCAGAATCTTGACGGGGTAGGCACTGGGGCAATACCCCTACAGCAAAATCATCCCCGATCGAGGCAACGTCCCCCTGTTTAGACGACTCGGAGGAATCTGACAAAGCATCATCCAACCCTGACAAATACCTGCTCAAACGCTTTTGCAGAAGTTCTCGTGCCTGTTGGATGCGCTTGTAAACGTTATTGAGCGAGAGAGCAAGTTGTTGGGCAATATCTTGATAGGCAATCTGGTGGCAGTAACGCAGGATAAACGGATTGCGTAATCGAGAAGGAAGAGTATCAATAGCGCGGCGAATGTACTGTCCCAACTCATGATGTAGAAGCACTTCTTCAGGAGAGTTCAAACCAGAAATAACTGCCGAGTTTTCTGTAGTAGCTACTGCTTCAATATCCTCCATTTGCATTGCTTTGCGGCGGCGTTCTCGGTGTATATCTATACATAGATTGTGCGTTAAGCGGGCGAGCCAAGCTCGGAGGTTGGTGATTTTTTCGGCATAGTCTGGCAATTTTTCCCAAGCTTTGAGCATGGCGCGACTGAGCACCTCTTCGGCATCAATAGGATTCCCTCCCATCCACCTGAGACAGCAACGGTAAAGATAATCTCGATTCTGCTGCCATAGCTGCCAAAATGCTTTCTCTATATCTTCTGGACAACACCGAATGTCTGTTGCAATAACGGATTGAGAATTTGACATGATTTTAAAAGTGGTGAAAGATAGATGTGAAGGAACATTCCTCTGTTGCTTTTTTCGTTGCACCCCAATCCCGCAAACATCTAGCTGAGTGCAATCTGAGTATTTATGCGGCTAAAGATTGGATTCAATGTCGTTAGCCAATATTCAAGGTTTATTGTTGTAAGGGTGATTCATGAATCACCCCGATTCAGCAAAATCAAGCAAAAGGAACCGAGAACAAGACACCGCCCTCGGTATAAGGCGCTTGAAAAGGGCTAACAGGAATACCCGGGAAGTTGCGAGCGGTCATCTCGTTATAGTTCCCCACTGCAGAAATCGCATTCAAAGCGAAATTATTCGACAAACCCAGACTTTCACCCACATTTCCTTCCACTCCCAAAAAGCGGCGGACAACTGGATCTGAACTATTGACGGCTTCAGCTACATTTTCAGAAGTTAAACCCAGTTCTAACGCTTCATAAAGAGAATAAGTAACTCCAGAAACCACATCCTTCCACTGGGATTGATTCTCGTCCACCACCATTGCTAAAGGCTCCTCTCCCAAAACTTCTGGAAATGGCTGATGCCGGTCTCGCTGGTCTGGGGGTAAGGTGAGAAGACGAGAGATAATCAGACTTCCATCGCCGGTGATCGCATCCAATTCGCCCTTGATATAACTATCAAATATGGTCGGGAAGCTATCTAAGGCTACGATTTCCGCATTAATGCCCGAAGCACTCAACTTTTCTCGCAGAGTTGCCTCAGAAGTGGTATTTGCAGTCACGCCAATTCGGCGACCTGCAAGCTGTTCAAAAGAGGTAATTCCGCTGGCGGTTGGTGTTACCACAAATTGAGCATCGTAATTATTAATGGGGGCAAAATCTACCCCCAGCAAAGCATCCCGCTTGAGGTTGAGGGTGGCATTGCGGCTAGTTACATCAACGATGCCATTGGCGACATCGCTGAAGCGCTGAGCCCCCGTTTTCTGAATCACGAATTCGACTGCGTTGGGGTCGCCGAATAAGGAAGCTGCTAATCCCCGACCCAAATCCACATCAAATCCGGTTAAATTGCCGTTGGGGTCAGAAAAACCGAGTCCAGGTGCATCATTTCTCACCCCAACGCGCACGAACCCCCGGTCTAAAACTTCCTGTAAAACGTTGCGGTTGTCGTTATTTACCAAGGGCACACTTAATTCGTCAGTCCCCGAAAATGGTGGATAATAAAGCAGTCCCCCAGGCTCGACAAACATTAGTTCATTGAGCTGGCGCGGCAGCACTTCGGGATTGAAATTGCGATTGTAAATCTCTTCGTAATTACCAATTTGTTGGATAACTTTCAAGGCAAAATCATTTTTGAGTCCCAAAGATTCTCCTAAATTCCCTTCCACGCCTAAGAAGCGCTTACTGGCAGAATTTCCATCAAGAAATTCATTCACATTCTGGGAGTTAATGCCAAAGAATTCGGCTTGGATGGGAGCGTTGACCGCCCAGCGCACCACATCAGCCCATTCAGACTGATTTTCCGGCACGATGAGTGCTAAAGGCTCTTTAGAAATGGCTTCATCCAGGATGACTTGATTTCCCGGATTGGATAATGTGGGAATGCGATTGCTCAGCACCCCGCGATTAATCGAAACTGCCCCCAATTGTCCCGCATCGTAAGCGCCAAACAGAGCATCTTGTGAGGGGAAAGTTTGGATGTTGAGGGCGATTCCGGCACGTTTGGCGGCATCTATTAAATTTTGCCCAGAGCGCGTTCCTGCTAATACGCCGATGGTTGTTCCTGATAACTGCTTAACAGAACTAATTCCACTATTACCACGCACCAATACCGCTTGAGTGTCGAAGAAAACGGTAGGCGAATAATCTACTCCTAAACTGGCATCGCGGAGAACAGATTGAGTGGGCAAAGTGGCGGCGATATCTACTGCGCCACTGGCTACGCTGTTAAAGTCTTCACCGGCTTTGACGACTACGAATTCTACTGCATTCGGGTTCCCAAACAAAGCAGTGGCAATGGCGCGACTAAAATCAATACCCATCCCACTAAAAGAACCGTCGGCTTCTCGGTTGCTAAATCCGAGTGCATCTTCGTTAACTGCAACCCGCACAAACCCGCGCTTTAAGATTTCTTGAAGTTGAGATCCTGTGGGTGTGGTACTGGCAACGGGCGATCGACCTTCAGCCGCTCCAAACCGCGCATAATGTTCAAATCCGCTTGAGAAACTACCGTTGGCAACTGCTGCTGCTACCTGGGGGTTAGCATCTAGATAAAATTGCTCGTTGAAGGGAATTTGTGGCGTTCTTTTTTCAATAAAACCAAACTTTACCCAATGCTCGAAGCCGTTGGGAATAATGCCTGAAGCTACGGCTTGTGCCACGTCGGGATTTTCTTGCAGATAGGTGCTTTCGTTGTAGTTAAGAATGGTCATACTCCTGTAATTAGATAATTTGTGTTCTCAATTGGCAGGGATTCCGAGCGAGGCTAATTTCTGCTCCAACCGCAGCCAATTAATGATGCAATGCCTTTTTTTGAGGCTGTATCCTTTCCAGGTCTCTATCATCGCTCCCCTCCCCTGCCCCTGTCAGTCGGAAAAGTCGGATCGTAAAGTCGGAAAAGTCGGATGCGCTGGTTTTACTATCTATCTTTAGATGGAGCAGATCGACAGCATGACTGGTACTGTTATATGTCTTTTGGTGGATGCTATTAATAGTATGGTTGGAATATCGGCATAAAGCAAGTCGGAAAAGTCGGATCGTAAAGTCGGAAAAGTCGGATCTTTGCCTAATGGGCATATTCCTGAGTGAGAATTACAATATCACGCGCTAAAAGACATCGGTAATAATACTGAAAATTAATGGAATTGTCGGCGCTAATCGGCGGATGTTTTTACTTGACCATATAAAAACTAATCAAGGCTTGTCTTTTGGATCGAGACAAGCCTTGATACTGAGTTATACGGTTGTCGGCTAGGTAACGAGCTCAGATTTATGAAAAATGAACCAGGTTTTCAGATTTTTTAATAGTTTTATATATGTCAAAGAGTCGATATCGTAGGCGTTCAGGGGGTGGTCAGAAATTTAAAAGCCTTGCAATTAAAGGGTTTAAGCCGATCGCCCTCAAAAAGAATTAGGCGGGCGCGATCCCCTTTTTCGGGTTTCGACAAGGTGGAATGAGGAGCGGGGGCGATCGCCCCGATCGTAATGGTCAATAAGCCTGTCATAATAGCTATTAAGAATTTCTCCACCGACTTAGTACGGTGCATAACTCAAAACTAGGGTGAAAAACTGGAAAACCTTACCCGATGAGATGGATGTGTATATGACTTTTGCAGAAGCCCTAGAATTTATCGAATCAGCCTTAGAGTCCAAGACGGGTAAACCGTTAACTTTGCTTGAAAAAGAAATCTTAAAAGCTGCTTGGGAAAACGCAACTTATAGTGTCATTGCTGACAGCTTGTACCTGAGCATAGGACATATCAAAGATTTAGCTGCCGTCCTGTGGCAGCGCCTTTCAGACCTAATGGGAGAAAAAGTTACTAAGAATAACTTCCGCTCTCTGCTAGAAAAGCAAAGCACCACAACTGCGAGATCCGATACAAAAGGCGAATCGATCGCGATCGATGCGGCCCAAGGAAGTGACATCAATGAATTAGAAACTCCCAAAGGCAACATTTTAATTGTTGATGACCTCCCAGAAAATCTGCGTTTTCTAACAGAAATTCTCACTAAGAATGGGTATAAAGTTCGCTGCGTCACCAATGGTACGATGGCCTTGAGGACTGTTCGCCATAATCCCCCCGATGCTCTCTTGCTGGATATTAAAATGCCAGACATGGACGGCTATCAAGTCTGCGAAGCCCTCAAATCCGATGAAAACACCTCAGAAATTCCGATTATTTTCTTAAGCGCACTTGACCAAGTTTTTGACAAAGTTAAAGCTTTTAAGGTAGGAGGAGTTGACTACATCTCTAAACCTTTTGAGCCGGAAGAAGTGCTAGTTCGCCTCGAAACTCAGGTCACTATCGGCCACCAAAAACGCCAGCTTAAAGAAGCAATCGAGCGACACCAGCAAACCGCAGAAATTGCCTACCAATCTCGCGCCCTGCTGGCAAATTTGCTAAACTCATCTCTGGATGGAATAGCCGCAGTGCAGGCGGTGAGGGGGGATATCGCTGGAGAAATTGAAGATTTTCGCTGCTTGGTAGTTAACCCTGTCTTTGCCAGACTCTTAGGGAAAAAACGAACTGAACTCGCGGGCGCACCCGTTCTGAAAAAACTGCTCAATCAATTGAGTCCAGGATTGTTTGATTTATTAGTAGAAGTTGTTGAGACTGGAGAATCGCTTGAAGGAGAGGTTCATCTAGAAAGTGATTACCTTGGCAAATGCTATTATTTCACTGCTGTGACATTGGGAGACGGTTGCTCAATTACCATCCGCGATCTTACAGACTTAAAACAGTCGCCATTAAAGTCAATGATGCAACTGAATCAACCGCGTGTTAGCATCAAATAGGATAAACGGGGCTTACGAATCCGACCCAAGAAATCTCGCTTTTAGCTGAGTCTAGATCCCCCTAAATCCCCCTTAAGAAGGGGGACTTTGAATACTCTTGTCCCCCCCTTTTTTAGGGGGGCGCCAGGGAGATCGATCGAGAGTTTACTTCATAAACCTGTAATCTGCTGTATCAATATTCACCAACCAAGGGTTCAGTAAAATCCAGAATCTTATCAAACTGAAACTGATTCACCCAACCCCTGAGAGTCTGAAGTTCGAGAGCCTGGAATTCAGGAATTTCCTCAAGGAGTTGAGACACTAATTCTGAATCCGCTTCAAGAGCTGCTTCATGCAATTTTATAAGCCATTTTTTTGACATTGCTGTTAATAAATAAGTTAAATTTAACGGTTCTCCAGTCACATTAGAAGGGGGAGACGGTAGCTCTTGTTCCTGATAAATATAACTGACTCCCAAATGTTTAGCCATGATCTCAAAGATGGCTTGTGTGGGGAAAGGTTTTCGCACAAAATCATCGCAGCCAGCCGATAAAATAACTGCCTTTTCTTCTTCCCACACGCTAGCCGTCAAAGCAATAACAGCAGTAGCTTGCCCTTTAATCGTGCTTTTAATGCGTTTCGTGGCTTCATAACCATCCATAACGGGCATTCTCATGTCCATCCAGATGAGATGCGGTGAGTAGGAGTCCCAAATTTCAAGGGCTTCAATACCGTTAGTTGCTTCTTGCACTTCCAAACCAAGAGGTTTGAGGAGTTTAACTAACAATTGCCGATTGTCATCTTTATCGTCCACTACTAGGATGCGATATTGGGGTTGTTTGGGAGCTAAGGCAACGACGCGACGATTGTAGGGTTCGTTTTGAATTGCGCTTCCATCAGCGATGCCTACAGGAATGTCAAATTTAAATGTTGTACCAGATGTCGGTAGAGCCGTTGTATCATCAGATAATTCCCCCAGAGGCATTCCAGGGGTGAAAGCTTTGCCGCCGCTGATAACGGTGATTTCACCTCTCATCAAGCGAACAAATTGACGGCTAATCGTCAGTCCTAATCCCGTTCCTTGCTGCACTTTTTGACCGGATGCTGTTTGCACGAAAGGTTTGAATAGTTTCTCCAGTTCGTCTGATGCCATGCCAACTCCCGTATCTTTGACTTCAAAGGTAATGGTTGTTGGTTGTTGGTTGTTTGTTATTTGTGTTTCGGCTTCACTTTTGCCTTTGGCATTTTTACTTTTTACTTCTACAGACACGCTTCCAGAAGAGGTAAACTTAACGGCATTACCGATTAAGTTAATCAGCACTTGCCGTAACTTAACTTCATCAGCGTAGATGTATTTGGGAACATCGGCAGCACATTCAACTCGTAATTGTAAGCCTCGATCTTTGGCTTTCAACGCAAACATATCCTCGATATCAGCTAATAAGTGATGGATGTTTAAATTATTTTCCGAGAGTGTCATGCGTCCAGCTTCGACTTTGGAAAGGTCAAGCACCTGATTAATTAGAGATAATAAATGATCTCCACTGCGATGAATAATGTTGAGGTTTTCTTTTTGTTCATTTAACAGATTTGTATCCCGCTCCATCAGTTGAGAAAAGCCGAGAATGGCGTTGAGGGGAGTTCGCAATTCGTGGCTCATGTTGGCAAGGAAAGTGCTTTTGGCGAGGTTGGCGGCAACGGCTGCTTCTTTTGCTTGTTCGAGTTCTGCTTCTGTTTTTTTGCGATCGCTAATTTCCTGTTCTAAGCGGATATTTTCAATCAGCGTTTTTTCTGCCTGCTTGCGATCGCTAATATCTTGAAAAGCTGCGATCGCATATTCTACATTACCCGCGTCATCGACAATTGGCGTACTCGTTGCTTCTACAAAAATGCTCCCGTCGCTGTGGTGCAGTTCCAAGTCATCCGCCTGAGCTTTTTCACCGCCAAGCGATCGCACCAGGGGCAACTGTTCGACTGGATACATCTCCCCTGTCCCTGCCCGATAAATGTGATAGGTTTTTGAGAGTTGCTCGATTTCGGCGTTGGGTAAATCTTGAATATTCAGTAACTGCTGTGCAACTTGATTGGTGTAGATGATTTGTCCTTTGGCGTCGTGAACGGAGATGCCCAGAGGTATGGCATTGAGGAATTTATTCAGGCGATTTTGCGTCGATTGTACTTGGGTGTAGAGTCTGGCGTTGGTAAGTGCGATCGCCGCCTGAGTTGACAGCAGTTTAATTAGTTCCAGGCGATCGGATGTAAACACGCCATCTGCTAAATTATTTTCTAAGTAAACAATCCCAATTAATTGCCCTTGATTCAGCAGAGGAGCGCAAAGAATTGACTTAGGTTGCTGGGTTTTAATATAAGCATCTTCAGTAAACCTACCTTCGCGGGTGACATTAGTTTCAATCAATCCTTCCTGAGTTCTTTCAACATAGTTAATTACCGATAAAGGCAGGCAGTTTTCTATGAGAGTCGAGGGCAACACGATCGCCCGATCTGAGCTAGCCTCGCCTGACGCTTCTACTCGCAGTTGTCCTTGAGACTCTAAAATGAGATAGCCAATTTGGGCACCGCTGCATTCCAGCAGCGTTCTCATCAAAGTTTTGAGAAGTTTATCGAGTTCAATTTCGCTAGAAATTGCCTGAGATGCTTTCATTAATGCTGCTAAATCCAGAAGTTCTGCCGCAGAACTGTCAGAGTTTTCCGACAAGCTGCTGCGCGATTTATCGGAGTTTCTGACTGTGATAAAACGCTTTAAAAGTTGCGGGTACTTTAGTTCCAAATCCGTGAGTTTCGCTGTAGCACCCCAACGTAAATAGCAGTAGTAAGCATTGCTCATATAGACTTCGGCAATTTGCTCTTTTCTCCAAGCGAGGTAAAACTTGGCGGCCAATTCATTAGCCAAAGCCTCTTCGTTGATGTATTCGTGTTCTTTGGCTGAGGCAATAGCGCGATCGTAATAGTCTATAGCGAAAGTGGTTTCACCCAACACTTGATATCGCTCTGCCTCCACGAGATAGAATTTATGCAGGTGAGTCATCGGAGCAAAATGCGCCCATTTTTTGATTTTTTTCTGGTTGGCTTTCACCTTCTGGAGGATGAGTTTTTGCTCGGATTTGGATGCCTCAGAATATATAGCCAGATAAACTAAAGAATTGTAGAAATGGTACAAAGGAATAGTACCTACAGCACTATCGCTATATTTTTCGGCTAAAGTAACATTTTCCAGAGCTTGCTGATAGTCTTGAAAAAGATAGCAGAGAAATAGCTTGTAAAAATAAAGAGAGCGACAAATGTTTTTAGCATTTGCCTCTTGATGCAGGGGTAACATTTTTACTTCATCATAGCTTTCACCAACTAAACGGCACTTATCTTCAGCCTGTCCCATCAAATTTAATACAACCTGTCGATTGAGTTGGTTGTAGTAAAATGATGTTTCTTGCTTCAGTTGGCTGAGCGTATTACTGTACATTGCCATATCTGACTCAACTTTTGGCAATTCCTTGCCCAATACATAGGAATGGTAGGAGTATACGCAAACGGCATAAGCTGCATATTCTAAGTCTCCTGTTTCTAGGGCGATCGAGTAAGCATTCTGCAAAGGGTTTAAGGTTTCCCTAAGATGCTCTTTCCAATGTTTCACAAAGTAATTAACAATAAATATTGTTCGGGCTTTGAGTTCTTTAGTGTTAAACTTATCGAGCAACAAAAGAGCAAGTTGCCCAAATTGATAGCCAGTCTCAATATCTCCTACGTTTTCTCCAGACAAAATCAATCCGTAAGTAGCATAGGCACAAGAAGATACAGAAGTATTCCCATATTTAATTGATAATCTTACCTGTTTGAACACCATTAGCGGCAAAAGTTCAGGTGCGGCTAAATGGGCAGCAGAAACTACAGTTGATAGAATACGCATCGCTGCTAGCTTATCGGGGTCTGTCATCACTGGTAGGTCGATTAAAGCCTGAATTTGCTTGCCTGCTAAACTTAACTTGGTTTTCACCAGTTCCGTAAAAAGATTTAGTTTTGTTGGTTGTTTGGGAAAGCGAATCCCCAACAATTTCAATACTGAAAGTGCGGTATTAATCGCTGCCAAAGGTTTATTTCGTGCTGTATAGGCTTGAATTTTGACTTCATAGACTTTTACTTTGTCTAGCAATGAAGTAGCTTGTTGAAGCACAATGTCAGCCAATTTTTCCATTTCCTCAACGTGGTTGCTCAAGATGGCAGCTTCTACTGTTTCCACGTACAGTGCCAAAGTTAGGTCATACTTACGAAGCCAACTATCTGCACTCAAGCAATTTATACCAAATTGTAAGTAATTCCAGGTAGGTTTCCAAGCTGCTGATGCCTTCGCTTTTTGACCGGCAATCAGATTTAATTGAGCAAGTTTATCTTTTTCTAACTGAACGTCAACTGCTTCAATGCCTAAGTTAAGTTGATTGACAATATCAAAAATATTTTGTTTGAGGTTCTGTGGCGGTGTATTTTGCAATAACAGTTGCCCGACTTGCCAGTGAATGACTTGCTTCTCGCCTGGGGGAATTAAGGAATAGGCTGCTTGCTGGATGCGATCGTGAGCAAATTTATAAGTAATTTTTAATTGCTTTGTCTCTAAGTCTGTTTTCAGGAATTTGTAATCATCGCCGACAGGTAATATCAATCCCGATTGCATGGCATTCCACAATTCATTTGCCGCTGCTTTTGGAGAACTTTCATTAATAATTGAAAGGGTTAGCAAATCAAATCGGTTGCCAAGACAAGCGGCTAATTGTAAGATTTTTTGTGCTGATTGTGATAAGGTTTGAATTTTATCTGCAATAAATTCAACAACATTATCAGTAATATTTCTAGTAATGATTTGTTCTAAATCCCAATTCCAAGCCCAAGCATTAGTATCAAAATTCAGTAGTTTTTCTTGATAAAGTGACTTGAAAAATTCTTTAATAAAAAAGGGATTTCCCTGCGTTTTTTGCCAAGCCAACTCGGCTAATTTTTGCGTAGAGATGCGATCGGTTTTCAGCGTGTCGGCAATGAATTCATTAACCTGGTTTAAATTTAAGTGTCCCAGGGAAATATAATTAATTTTTGTTCCCTGCTTTTTGAGTTCAGATAAATTCAGCATTAAAGGATGAGTTGGACTGACTTCGTTATCTCGATAAGCTCCGATTACCAGCAGATGTTGAGTAGTAAAATCGGTGATTATCAACTGAAGTAATTGCAGCGTAGCGCTGTCTGTCCACTGCAAGTCGTCTAGAAATAGGACGAGGGGATGCTCTTTTTGGCAAAAGACTTGAAGAAATTTTTTAAATACTAAATTAAACCGATTTTGTGCTTCTGCTGGAGGTAATTCTGGGACGGGATGCTGTTTGCCAACAATCAGTTCTACTTCGGGAATAATATCAATAATAATTTGTCCGTTGCTGCCTAATGCCTGTCGAATCTTATCTTGCCACTGCTGTAATTCGGGTTGAGATTCGGTGAGCAATTGCCGTACCAATTCTTGGAAGGCAGCGACTAATGCTTGATAGGGAATATCGCGCTGGAATTGGTCAAATTTACCTGCAATAAAGTAACCCCGTTTTTGAGTGATTATTTTATACAATTCCCGAACTAAAGCAGATTTACCGATGCCAGAGTATCCGGAAATAAGCATGAGTTCAGTTTGTCCGTGTACGGGACAATTTTGTGACTGAGTTGTGGTTGGGTTGCTTGCCGCTACTTGCTGCTTTTCTGGAGAAGTTACGCGCATAAATGCAGCCAATAATGACTCTATCTGCGATTCTCTGCCGTACAGTTTTTGAGGGAGTTGCAATTGAGGAGAAATATCTCGGTATCCCAAGGGAAAAGCTTTGATTTTATTAGTTAGATATTGTTCCAGGCAGGTTGCTAAATCTGCCTCGATTCCCCAAGCACTCTGATATCTATTTTCTGCCATTTTTGCCATTAATTTTATGACAATTTCTGAAAGATTTAAGGGTACTTTGGGATTGATTTTATGAGGTGAAGTGGGTTGTTTGGCAATATGACAATGGACTAATTCCAGGGCATCGACTGATTCAAAAGGCAACTGATTGGTTAGCAGTTCGTAGAAGGTAACGCCAAGTGAATAGAAATCGGTGCGGTAGTCGAGCAAGCGATTCATCCTTCCTGTTTGTTCGGGGGAAATATAAGCTAATGTTCCTTCTATAAGATGAGGATTTTTGAGGCTGGGATTTTCTTGGGATAAGATGGTAGATAAGCCAAAGTCAATGATTTTTAATTGTTCGGTTTGAGTATTCAAGACAATGTTAGATGAATTAATATCTTGGTGAATAACTTTTTTTTGGTGAATCTTGCCTAACGCCTTGGTAGTTTGGATGGCGATGTGGAGAAACTCCGATACTGAAAATGTACGGCGTTTGAGAATTATTTTTAATGATTCTCCCCCAAAATCTTCTAACAAGATTAGTTGAGTATTTTGGTGTTTTCTCAACTCGTAAGCTTTACTTGTTTCATCTAGGTTGAGATTGCGAGTGATTTCGTATTCCTGCTGGTAGCGGTATAGTTCGGCTGGTGTGGGGTAATCTTCTTTGAGGAGTTTCAAAATCACTGGTTGCCGATTTTGATTAATTATGCCCCGGTATACGAGGGAATTAGCGCTTTCGTAGATTTGGTTGAGAATTGTGATGTCTGGCAGTGAAATCATGTTGGGAATTACTGCTGTCTAAAAGGGTTGGTATATTAATAAATATAACATGGGGATGAGGGGGTGAGGGGATCTATAAACTGGCTCGGAATATAAATTTTTGCGTTACGCCCTGGAACTCCCGATCTTTTATTGTTGCTTTTTTGCTCTGGAATTAGTTTCGCTATATGTAGCGTACAACCTTAAGCTGTGGTGCATTTAAATTATGTGTTGAGGGCGGGGTTGCGGGCCGCCCCGCCCGATTGAAAGTTTGTTCTACCAGATAGTTTAAATGCGGATTGGGATCGAAAACTTAATAACTTAAACACCTCCTACAGTCTTCTCTCCTGTAAGTTGCCAGATAAAAGGAGGCAGAGCCTCGCCTATCTGCATTACCAGGCAGAGCCTGGTAACGAGTAATTAAATTCTAAGTTATTAAATTTTCATTCCTTAGCTTGCTGGCGCAGCTTCTAGCTACTGGGTATCGCCCGAACTTAAAATTTTCGGAACGGACAATAATTAATGATAAAATAGCTTAAGGATTCAGGGCTTTAATTGTGATAATCTGAGAACAGTCCACTTTCATTCTCGATCGAGTGCAGCTATGCGAATCGGTAAAAAAATACAAAAATTTCTGCTGTTAACTGTAGCGTTTTTTTTTGCAGCTACTGTGTTAATTAACGTTACTAAATTTAACAATTATTTCGGTTTCAACCGCGCCGATACCGGAGAAAAAGTTGTTGCCCTTACCTACGACGACGGCCCTTTTCCTCCGTATACAAATCAGCTTTTAGATATTTTTGACCGCTATCAAGTTAAAGCGACTTTTTTTGAAATTGGCCGCAATATTGAGAAACATCCAGAAATCGTGCCAATGATTGTGGCGAGGGGAAATGAGTTGGGAAACCATTCCTACTCTCACAAAGATATGATGTTTAAACCCCAGCCACATTTGGTTTCTGAGATCGAAAAAACTGACAAGCTTTTGCAGAAAAATGGGGTGAAGCAGGACAGTATTAATTTTCGGCCGCCTTGGGGACGGAGATTTATAGGTTTGTCTTATTTGGTTTCCCAAATGCACAAAAAATTGATTATGTGGGATGTGGATTCTCAAGATTATGAGAAAACTCACACGGTAGATGATATTGCAAATCAGGTGATTAATAATGTGCGACCGGGTTCGATTGTGGTGATGCACGACGGCGGGGGCGATCGCTCGAAAACGGTAGCAGCTACTGAGATAATTGTCAAGACTTTGCAGTCGAAAGGTTACTCGTTTAAGACAGTTTCGGAGTTGCTGAATTGACACTCTCCGGCGTGAACGCACGGAGATTCTTTAATCTACGAGCCGACTTGCTGAGGCAGGATTTCTCCAGCGACAGTAGAGGTCAACTCTCCTAAAGCGTTCCTTGGCTCAAGACCAAAGGTTCCGATATGCCCTATCGTACCCAATCCCCGACTTAGGATGTTTCTAGCTGCATTTTCGTCACGATCTAAAATACAACCGCACTTACAAACGTGCGTTCTTGTAGATAGCGTTTTCTTGACAATTACACCACAGCTAGAGCATTCTTGGCTGGTATATTGCGGATTTACCGCCACCGTCACGCGCTCAAACACTTTTCCGAAGTATTCAAGCCAAACACGAAATTGATACCAAGAAGCGTCGTTAATAGACTTGGCTAAGCAATGATTCTTCACCATGTTTTTGATTCTCAAATCTTCGTAGACGACTACATCGTTTGATGAGATTACGCACCTTGCAAGTTTTATTGCATGGTCTTTGCGCTGCCTACTTATTTTGAGGTGGCGTTTGCCTAGAATCTGCCTAGCTTTGCCCCTGTTATTTGAACCTTTAACTTTTCTGGATACGCGGCGTTGAGCGCGTTTAAGAACTTGATCACCTTTGATCAGAAACCTCGGATTTTCCACCGTAGTTCCGTTCGAGTCGGTGTAATATTCTTTCAAACCTACGTCTAATCCGATCGTGGTACCATTCGGTTCTGTGTTTTCTTTTCTGTTAACATCCACACAGAATTGGATGTACACGCCATCAGCACGTTTAACCAATCTTACCCTTTTTATTTGATTGATTTGGTAGAAGTGCAGGTCGCGTGTACCTTTGAGCTTTAATTTCCCAATCCCTTTTTTGTCGGTAAAAGTTATCGATTTTCTATCATCTGCAAGCTTCCATCCAGACGTTTTGTATTCCACGGAACGGCAATCTTTCTGAAAACTTGGATATCCTTTTTTACCTGGAACATTCTTCTTGCAGTTGTCGTAAAACCGGGAGATAGCAGACCATGCTCGCTCTGCGCTCGATTGTCGAGCCATTGAGTTTAGTTCCGAGGCAAAAGGAAAGTCGCGAGCCAGTACAGCGCAGTATTTATTCAAGTCGTGCCGACTCACTTTTTGATTATCCATCCAATATCGCAAACAGCTATTGCGGATGAATTGAGCGGTACGAATTGCTTCATCTACTGCGTTGTACTGATTCTGCTTGCCGTTTGATTTAAACTCAAAAACTAACATGGCTTTACCTCCCGCTTTTATCTTATATCGTTTGACGTAAGATTGTTCGATCAGTCAAAAAAATTTACAATGATGAAACAGGAAGCTTACGCTTGAGGCTAAAGCCTCCCGCGACCTTTCATCCCCGGACTGAAGTCACAGGGTTTTCAGCTTGTTTATTATAATAGAGGATTTGATTAAACCGCAGAGGACGCAGAGGACGCTGAGAAAGAAAAGAGAATTGAATGATGCTGATGCTAATTGATACCAAAGTGCAGACGCGGTTTTAACCGCCGAGTCATCTTAGGCTAGAACATTTGTCACAGTTTGTAGAAATGACAAGAATTCGGTTGTGGAGGTTTTATGCGTGCAGGATTGTGGTAACAATTTATTTTAGATGTTTTGCGATGTAATTAGCAATTTTGAGGCTGCCTCCTGGTGCGCCCATTCTTTCTAAGCCATTTTTTACGCAATTTTCTAAATATTTTTTGTCTTGAAATGTGCGTTCGACTGCTAAAGCAGCTTCTTTAATAATGTCAAGTGTTGCTGTTTCTGTGCCAATAACTTGTACGGAACCACCTAAAAGCCGACTTTGAGCCTCTGCAAACCGATAGGTAAATGATGGGCCGTTTCCGGGGATGGTAATTACGGGTTTCCCTAAGCCTACTGCTTGTTCGATCGCACTTCCTGTCATCCCGATTACTAACTTCGACTGCTGCACAATGTCGGCGAAAGTATCTGAATAACAAATTACTTCCACGGTTTCTGCTTCTGCGCTACCTGGCTGTTTGATTCCTGGAAAAGTTAGCTTTCCTTCTCGGTGCAGCCATCCGGCTTGTGCTGCAATATTATCTAATTCGAGCATTAGACTCGGAACTAATGCGGCCCGAAACTGCACTGATGGCGAAGCAGTGGCTGCAATTTCTTTGACTAATTCCAGCAGCAAAATCAGGTTGTCGCTGGCTTCGGGGAGGCGAGAACCGGGGAGAAGGGCGATCGTCCTAACTCCGGCTTTTAACTGCAAATCTTTGCCTGTAGGACTGAGGTTGTCCATGACAGGATTGCCGACAAATATGGCTTTCTCGAAACCCTGTCGGTTTAAGTCCGCAGCAGTCAATGCGTCCCTCGTGAAAATGGCTAGACATTGCTCGGAGGAAAGCAAATAATTCAAGAGGAAACCCAAATCGGCTAGCCCTTCGTAATAAGTAGAATGAGCTGACAGAAAAATTATATAGGGCCGACCTGTGGCATGGGCGAACCCCGCCGCGACAATATCTCCAGTCGTCACTACCAAATCGCAGCGCTGCGAATGCTTCCTAGTAGCCTTGAGTTGCTGTAAAGTCAAACGAACTAGCCCCGCCCTCACATCTTTGAGGAAAAACAGGGGATTCATGTAAAAAACTCCGCCAGATGGCATGGGACTTGTGGGCCCGATAATTGGTACGCCCGATCGCCCGTAAGCAGCCCCGTCGCCTACAATCGGTATCGCAGCCACGTCAACATCCGCGCCTGATGCTCTCAAAGCTTGGACTATTTGACAGTTGATCGCATCTTCTCCGTGGCCGTTGCTGATAAAAAGTATTTCCTGGGATTCCATAGAGTCAGAATTAGTGCCGAACTTTTTTTAACACACTCGCGCGATCGCTACCCTCAAGCAGGCTACGATTTTGTTAATCTAATTTAAATACATTGTGGAAGTGAAACAGCGTGAATATTGAAATTGGGCGGGGCAAAAGCGCTCGCCGAGCTTACGGCATAGATGAAATCGCGCTGGTACCCGGACAGCGCACTCTCGATCCGAGTTTGGCAGATACCAAGTGGCAGATTGGCGGGATCGATCGAGAAATCCCAATCATTGCTAGCGCCATGGATGGAGTAGTCGATGTGCGGATGGCCATTTTGCTGTCGGAATTGGGAGCAATGGGCGTTCTCAACCTAGAAGGAATTCAAACGCGCTATGCCGACCCCCAACCAATTTTAGAGCGGATCGCTTCTGTTGGGAACCACGAATTTGTTTCCCTGATGCAGCAACTCTATGCAGAACCCATTAAGCCCGAATTAATCGAGCTCAGAATTAAAGAAATTAAAGCTGGAGGAGGGATTGCTGCTGTCAGCGGTACACCTGCAGCCGCGAGCAAATATGGCCAGGCGGTTGCTAAATCGGGAGCAGATATATTTTTTGTGCAAGCGACTGTAGTCTCGACGGCTTTTCTTTCCCCTGAGTCGATCGCCTCCTTAGACTTGACCCAGTTCTGTCAAGAGATGCCAATACCGGTAATTTTGGGCAACTGCGTGACCTACGAAGTCGCCATGAATTTAATGAAAACTGGCGCTGCAGGCATTCTCGTGGGCATCGGGCCGGGGGCTGCTTGCACGTCTCGGGGCGTATTGGGTGTCGGTGTTCCTCAAGCCACAGCGGTAGCAGACTGCGCCGCCGCGCGGGACGACTACTATCGCGAAACTGGCAAATATGTGTCGGTGATTGCTGACGGCGGTTTAATTACCGGCGGCGATATCTGCAAGTGCATTGCTTGCGGTGCCGATGGAGTGATGATTGGTTCGCCCTTTGCTAGGGCTGCTGAAGCTCCAGGCCGGGGCTTCCACTGGGGGATGGCGACTCCGAGCCCGGTTTTGCCGCGGGGTACTCGGATTCGTGTCGGGACTACGGGTACTGCGGAGCAAATTTTGCGGGGGCCTGCGCTGCTAGATGATGGTACGCACAACTTGCTCGGAGCTCTGAAAACTAGCATGGGAACTCTGGGTGCTAAGAACCTTAAGGAGATGCAGCAAGTGGAAGTGGTGATTGCTCCTTCTCTGCTGACTGAGGGTAAAGTCTATCAAAAAGCTCAGCAGTTGGGCATGGGTAAGTAGATTTACCGATCAAATTCCAGGATATCTTGACAAAATTTGTTCAAGAGTCTCAAAATTTACAGAATTTTTGTGGAATTATCCAAAAGGAGATGTCACAATAGAGGAAGCGGAGACAAAAGTTTCCGTTCACTCCTCACACCACACTCCGCCCGGACTACTGTTCGGGCGGTTCCTTTTTTAGTGCCGGCGCTCTTGTTTGCTTACTGGCTAAGGGGTTAAGGCTGTTTGCTCCCAATTTTGGGGGAGATTGGGGAGGGCTGTTCTGATGTCCGATCGATTACCATCACCAAAATGGCGGCCGGAGGCGAAGCCACCCTCGTATTTGGGATGCTACGGGATTTGATGACTTTTCAGTTTTGAGCGAAAAAAGTATTTTTCATGCTCGGTTTTGCTCGATCGCCCCAGCACGAATGTCTTGCGCCCTTAACATCAATCCGTTCAATCGGTTACATCCGTTACAACATTCGTTGCCAAACTTCGTTCTGTTAAAATCGGTCATGCAAGTGGTAACACTATTTGCTAAACTTGTTAACAAAGAAATAGTATTTACAAGGATGGCTAGGGATGTCAGCAGCCGCGCAAGTAACCGACTCTACCTTTAAGCAGGAAGTGCTCGATAGCGAAGTTCCAGTTCTAGTGGATTTTTGGGCTCCTTGGTGCGGGCCCTGTCGCATGGTGGCACCCGTCGTAGAGGAAATTGCCAACCAATATGAAGGGCAAGTGAAGGTAGTAAAAGTTAATACCGACGAAAACCCTAACGTCGCCAGCCAATACGGTATCCGCAGCATTCCGACGCTGATGATATTTAAGGGCGGTCAGCGGGTTGATATGGTGGTTGGGGCAGTTCCGAAAACTACTCTGGCCAACACTCTGGAAAAGTACATTTAACCCAACATATTGCACCATTGCCAATAAGTTTTTCAAGAGCGGGTTTCTGAAACTGCCCACCCCACAAGAAATTCGATATCTCGCTTAACAGGGCATACAGCCTGTTAAGCGAGAATGGTGCAAAAAGTAAGTTTCGCCCAACTCCGAGCAGTGTGGCACTGTTTTTTTGGGCAGCGAAAGCCGCAGCTTCAGAACGGGGGCAAAGCTAGTAGAAAAGTTATTAGTTGTCAGCAGGGCAATTTGCTGGTGGCTATTAACTTCTAAATTTGGCTTGCCCCTTAATTTTTTTTAGCAATAAATTGTTACCATTTCAGAAAAGTTCATGGTTCCTTCATGTCAAGGTTTTGAGTCCCTCCAAGCTGATGCGCTCGATTTGATCGATCGCCTACCAATGTTGAAGCACTCAGAGTGGATCGAACGATCGCTCTCGACTATAGTGCAAATGGCAGGAGAGGAGCTCGATCGCCTGGACTGGAAAATTATCTCGTCGTCTCTGCGAGATATGGAAAAAGCTTTCTCCCTGTTTTATCCTTACCTCCACGTTCGCAAAATCGCGATTTTTGGTTCGGCGAGGGTATCCCCAAAATCGCCGGAATATTTGATAGCGAGAGATTTTGCACGGGCGATCGCCCAGCAGGGATTTATGGTGATTACTGGCGGCGGCGGCGGAATCATGCAGGCGGCGAATGAGGGGGCGACTGCTGAACGTTCTTTCGGGCTCAACATTCAGTTACCTTTCGAGCAAGATTCCAATCCTTTTATTGCCGGCGACTCCAAGTTGCTCAATTTTAAATATTTCTTCACTCGCAAGTTATTTTTTCTGCGGGAAAGCGATGCTTTAGCTTTGTTTCCGGGCGGTTTCGGCACTCTCGACGAGGCTTTTGAGTGTCTGACTTTGACTCAAACCGGCAAATTCGGGCCTGCTCCTGTAATATTGATCGATCGACCCGGAGGAGATTACTGGCTTGATTGGAATAATTTTGTGCAAAAACAATTGGGTGGCCGGGGTTTGATTTCTGCTGACGATCGCAGTCTCTACACGATTACAGACGATGTAAATGTAGCTTGCGAGGCGATCGCGAGTTTTTATCTAGTTTATCACTCCTGCCGCTACGTGCGCGAACAACTGGTAATTCGCTTAAAAACTGAGCTTTCTGAGGAAAATGTCGATCGGCTAAATACTGATTTTAGCGATATTGTTGTCACCGGAAAAATCGCAAAAAGTCAAGCTTTGGCTCCAGAAATAGGAGATCCAACTTTCGATCTACCGCGCCTGACTTTGCATTTCAACCAGCGGAATTTGGGGCGGCTTTATCAGCTAATTGCTGCTATCAATCAAATGGGTTCAGCTTCGCCGGCGGCCGCGCATCCAGAACAAAAATAATTATTAGTCAGTAGTCAGTAGTCAGTAGTCAGTAGTCAGTAGTCAGTAGTCAGTAGTTATTAGTTATTGGTTATTGGTTATTGGTTATTGGTTGTTAGTCATTAGTCATTTTAGCCTGAGCGAAGTTGAAGGCTAGTGATTAGTGATTAGTCAATATAGCGGTTATCACAAAAGTACAGTTATACCATTTTTCTAAAGATGTGCTGATGAAGTCTTAGTCCCCCAAACTATCGGGGGGGTTGGGGGGTGTAATATCTAGCGCTACTTTATGAAATTGTTATTAGAAGTTTGACAGCCTGTCTTTTGACAAAAGCGATCGACTGAGAGCAAAATTTGTACGAGGTCAAAAAATATTGTCAATATCTCGATCGCCTTATTTAGGGAAAAACCAGCAAAATGCTAGACCTGCTGCTAATTAGCACTTTGGGATTTCTCGGCAGTTTCGGTCACTGCGCGGGAATGTGTGGCCCGCTGACAGTGGCGTTTTCTCTCTCCAATTCCCGCAACGAAAAATTAGCGACTTTCCGCTTTCATTTGCTGCTGAATTTAGGGAGAATTGCGGCCTACGCTGTGGTTGGTGCCGCCATTGGCGGACTGGGTTCAGCGTTAATTGCTGGCGGACAAATGGCCGGTACCGGTAGCGGATTGCGGCGGGCGATCGCACTTCTGACAGGTACAATGCTGGTTTGGTTCGGAGTAGTCCAAATCAAACCGGGTTTGCTGCCGCGATTACCACTGTTGCACCCAATGTCGCACGATCGAGTCGCACAAGCCATGAACAAGCTTTCGACGAAAAAAAAATGGTGGGTGCCCGTGGCTTTGGGCTTGCTTTGGGGTTTAATTCCCTGCGGTTTCCTCTACGCCGCCCAGATTAAAGCGGCCCAAACGGGAAATCCGGTTTTGGGTGCGGCGACGATGTTGGCTTTTGGACTGGGAACCCTACCAACCATGCTGGGAGTAGGTTTTTTTGCCGGCAGGTTGAGCGCTGACAAACAAAGTCAACTGTTTCGGATGGGCGGATGGGTGACAATTTCGATCGGGATTCTTACCTTGCTGCGAACCGACGAAATGGTCGATTTTACAGGCCACGCAGCGCTGCTGTGCTTGATGCTAGCACTGTTGGCGCGTCCCGTTAGCAAGTTTTTGCCGGCACTGCTGCGTTACCGGCGCGCTTTGGGTGTGGGTGCGATCGCGATCGCCCTTGCCCACACCTTTCATATGTTGGATCATACGCTGAAATGGAATTTTGATGCCGTGTCTTTCATGTTGCCGCAACATCAGTTGGGAATCGTAGCTGGGATGACGGCGCTGCTGTTAATGGTACCTGCAGCGGTAACAAGTGTCGATCGCCTTCAACATTATTTAGGCCAACTGTGGCGGCGAATTCACCTGTTAACCGTTCCCGCTTTTTTGCTGTCCGCCATCCACGCAGCCCTCATCGGTTCCCACTATCTCGGCGGCTTTGAATGGAAGCTGCACAATCAACTGCTGACCGCCGTTTTAGCCGTAGTTGCAGTGTTAGTTCTGTGCGTGCGATCGCGCTTATTTTGGTCAATTTTATCACTGGAGAAGTTCTATGTTGCGCCTGTCAAACAAAAGTAAATGTTTGGGAATATTAGTTTTTTTAGGATTGCTAATTGAAGCAGCAATTCCCAATGCGCCGCACTTAAACTCGATTTCAGTTTGGGCGCACGAAGTGGAAGTATCGGGAGATGTAGCCGCTACCTTTCACCTAGAACCCAACCACAACCCCCGCGCCGGAGAAACCGCCAGAGTTTGGTTTGCCCTGACTCGCCGGGGCGGTAAAATAATCCCACTAGAGCAGTGTAACTGCAAATTAGCAGTTTATCCCAAACAGCACAAAGAGGGGGACAAGCCCCTGATGCAGCCGCCTTTAAAAGCAGTATCTGCGGAGAAATATCAAGGCATTCCGGGCACCGATATCGTATTTCCCAAAGCTGGTATTTACGAACTTGAATTGAGCGGAACAGCCAAAAACAAAGCTAATTTTAAACCATTTAAATTTAATTATACTGTCACGGTTCGCTAAGATCATCTTTCCATCACCCAACATAAATCTTGTAGGGGCGGGTAAACCTGACAATAAACGCCTAAAACCCACAATCTCATAAACCCGCCCCCACCCAACCTTCGGTAATATCATATACGCTCTTCATCAGAATTATTCATCTCTCTCTTCTCTTTCTCTGCGTTCTCTGCGTTCTCTGCGGTTAAATCATTCCGATCAAATCTGTATAAAACCTTAAAAATTGCCAACTCTACAAAATCTCACAAATTTTTACATTACATTATAACCAGCGTCAATTCTGGAAATTGTTCAAACTAACCTCTCTTGAACTGACTAAAGGATATAACAATGGATATCTTATCAAACACCGTCGCGCTATCGCGGATGCAATTTGCGCTAACGGCAATATTCCATATGCTATGGCCAGTTCTGACTACTGGAATGGGAATTTATCTAGTAATTGTTGAAGGAATGTGGCTAAAAACTCGCAATCCTGACTACTACCACCACGCTCGTTTTTGGTCGAAACTCTACGTCCTCAACTTCGGCATTGGCGTAGCTTCCGGGATTCCGATGGAATTTCAATTTGGCACGAACTGGGCCCCATTTTCGGAAGCTGTTGGTGACTTTTTTGGCAGCATTTTAGGCTTTGAAGCTTCAATGGCATTTATGCTAGAAGCAGGCTTTTTAGGAATTATGCTATTTGGTTGGGAGCGCGTTCACCCGATCGTCCATTATTTCGCTACAATCATGGTAGCCTTCGGCGCAAACCTTTCCACAGTCTGGATTTTAGTCGCCAACTCTTGGCTGCAAACTCCAGCGGGCGGAGAAATGGTCAATGGCAAATTTATTGTCAGCGATTACTTTCAAGCAATTATGAACCCCTTCGCATTAAACAGCATTTTGCATATGTTTTTTGCGACGTTAGAAACTTCACTGTTTGTAATTGGCGGCATTAGCGCTTGGTACATTCTTAACAAGCGCAACCAAGCCTTTTTTTCCAAATCATTAAAAATTGCCATAGCCACAGCCATCGCCGTTGCACCTTTGCAGATATTCATCGGACATTTGAGCGCCGAACAAGTTTATCACTATCAACCCACTAAATTAGCTGCGATTGAAGCTAAGTGGGAAACCTCCCCAGCCGGAGAGTCAGCCGATTGGACTTTGCTGGCTTTACCTAACGAAAAAGCTCAAAAAAATGACTGGGAAATTAAGATTCCTAATGGCTTAGGATACGTTCTGGAATTCAAGCAAAAACTATCCGAACCAGTTCTCGGCTTAAAAGAATGGAAGCCCGAAGATAGACCAAGAATGGTGGGTTTAATCTACTATTCTTTCCGCATCATGTCCGGGATTGGATTCTTTTTTCTAGGATTGATGTTATTCAGTATAATTCAGTGGCTGCGAGGCAAACTTTCGCCCGAAAATATTAGCAATCAACCTTGGCTGATGCGCGCTTGGGTATTAGCTGCGCCGCTGGGATATATTGCTGTAGAATCCGGTTGGATAGTGCGCTGTGTCGGCCGACAGCCCTGGGTTTTATACGGGCAAATTCGCACTGCTGATGGTGTATCGGCAATCCCCGCTAGCAATGTTTTAACTTCCCTCACTTTCTTTGCAGTTATTTACAGCTTTTTGTTTGTTTGTGCCTTGTATTTCGGCAGCAGAATTATCCGCAAAGGGCCGAATTTAAATCTACCGGTGCCGGGATTAGAGGATGAACCCGCCATCGAAACTCAACCCGCAGAACATATTCCCAATCAACGTCCAGCAGAAGCACAACAATAGGAGATTTTATGCAAGCTTTGGAGCATTTTCTCCCGCAAGTTTGGTTTGTAGTCTTGGCTCTATTTCTACTCCTTTACATCATGCTAGACGGTTTTGATTTGGGAGTTGGAATCTTGTCTTTGACTGCTGACGATGAGGAACGCAGGGGCATTTTAATGACCAGTCTGGGCAACGTTTGGGATGCTAACGAAACTTGGCTGGTTTTAATGGGAGGCGCTTTGTTTGGGGCATTTCCCCTCGCTTACGGCACGATTTTAACTGCTTTGTACATACCGATTTGCATGATGCTTTTTGGTTTGATATTTCGGGCTGTCGCCTTTGAATTTCGGGAGCATTCTAACCGGAAAAAATTTTGGAATTATGCTTTTGGGGTCGGCAGTTTTTTGGCTGCTTTAGCTCAAGGATTTGCCCTCGGTGCGGTGCTTGAAGGCATTGCGGTGGATGAGGCCGGGCATTTTGTGGGGACAACTTGGGATTGGCTGGATTGGCGATCGATCTTGGTAGCTTTGACGCTGGTTCAAGGCTATGTTTTGATCGGTTCCACCTATCTAATTATGAAGACTGACGGAGAACTGCAAACAAATCACTATCGCACTGCTAAAATTGCGGCGGTGACGACTTTAATCGGAGCAGTTTTAATTACGATCGCCACTCCGATTTTTTACGAAAGTGCTAGATCCAGGTTGTTCGAGAAACCGCTAGTTTATGTATTTGTGGCTATTCCTTTGGTGGGATTGCTACTGGTAGGAATGCTGCTAAAAAGCCTAGCAAAAAAAGAAGAAAAAACGCCGTTTGTGTGGACAATATTAATTTTTTTGCTAAGTTTTATTGGCTTGGGATTGATTGTTTTTCCGTACATTATTCCGACCAAAATTACGATTTACCAAGCCGCAGCTTCCCCCAGCGCCCTGGTGTTTATGATTGTGTTCATTGGCTTTTTGATCCCGATCATGATTTTTTACAACATCTACAATTACATTGTATTTCGGGGTAAGGTTACTGGCGGCTACGGCGAATAAAATAGGTTCGTAGTGAGGGCTAAAATCCTCCTAAAAAATTAAGGACTAAAGTCTTCACTACGAACGAATGGGTCGCTAAAAGCAGAATTTGTGATCAATCTTTCATCGGTTAAGCTGTGCAAAAAAGCCAACAAATCGCGCTGTTCTTGCACGTTGAGTTTGAAGCCAGAAACAAAGTTACTTTTGAGCGGATTTTCGCTGCCTATTCCCGCCAATTCTCCTTTTTTAATAGTTCTGCCGCCCGCTTTGTAGTGGCCGATAACTTCGGGCAAGGTTTTGATACTTCCGTCGTGCATATAAGGCGCTGTCAAAGCAATATTTCGCAGGGTTGGTGCTTTGAATTTGCCCATGTCCGAGGGTTCGCTGGTGATTTCGTATACTCCAGTATTGTTGGGCGGATAAGCGCCTTTGCCGTCAAGATTGTACAATCCTGTATTGTGAAAAGCTATTTCTTTGAAAGCTAGGCGATCGTGCATAATAGAATCTGAGAAGTTTAGTCCGCCGTGGCAGTGAAAGCATTCTAAACGTTCGCTGTTAAATAATTCTTCGCCCCGCTTGGCTGAAGCTGAAATTGCGCCGGAGTCGCCGCTGTAGCGGTATCTGTCGTAGGGAGAAGTCAGGGAAATTAAAGTGCGTTCAAAAGAGGCGATCGCCTTTGCTAAGTTGCTAATATCAATAGGATTGGGTTGTTGACTAAAAGCTGCCGCAAACATTTTTTGGTATTGCGAATCCGATCGCAATATTAGCAAAAGTTCCTCTTCTTTACCAACCATTCCCATTTCTACGGGATGTTCGCCAAACAAAGGTACTAATAGCTGAGATTCGAGTTTATTTTGTAGCGGGTTTGCCCAAGTCAGCACGGAATTGTAGCCAATGTTAGCTAAACTCATAGCATTGCGCGGGTGTTTTTCTCCGGTTGCGCCGACTCCTAGCGTTTTTCCGTCGGTAAAAGCTTTGGCTTGAATGTGACAGGAAGCGCAGGAAAATTTTCCTGTGATTGACAGGCGTTTTTCATAGAAAAGATGCCTGCCTAATTCGACTTTTTCTTGGCTGATTGGGTTGTCGGCTGGTACAATTGGTTTTGGTATTCCAGCGGGAATGTTCCAATTGTAAGTTGGAGGCGGTGCAGTGGCTAAACTAAAATTTGGCTGGGATAATACTGCACTCAAACTAATTGCTAGGAAGCATGATAAAATGCAGATAATAGTCAGATTTAATAATTTTTTCCACTTCATTTGATGTTTTGTAGGTAGTCGGCGGTTTGACAATTACATAGAGATTGAGGTGTGCCATAAACAGAGGCAGAGCCTCCGGATCTGCATTACCAGGCAGAGCCTGGTAACGAGCAAAAATGCACCAGCCTAGATATAGCTCAACCCGCCCCCACGACTGCTATACAAAAATGCTGCGTCAGTGCTATTACTGAATTTTAAAGAAAGTTTGTCCCGCAGCAGGTTGATCTCCAAATGGCAAACCTAAGTTTTTCATGATTCCGGCGCAGTCGCCGTCCTTCGGTTCCGACATACATCCGGGCGGAGTATTGGCTTGATTTGCTGTTAAATTAGTTTGAGAAACTAGGGAGTTCAAGTCAGCAATTACTGTATTTTTAGTTGAATCGAAGTTGCTAAAAATTACTTTTGATTTGTTAGGATTGGCACAGCTAGTCGGCTTTTGATTGTTGCCTTCAGCTTTGCATCCCGTGCTACCTAAATGAATCATAAAACCGTGCAATCCGCCACCGTGACTGCTGCCGTGATTGCCTGCGTTGTGAGCAATTTGGCGGCTTTCTGTGCCTGATTTACCGTCGGGGTTTTTGTCAGCCATTTGATTTTTCATGTCAATCCTCAGAAATTTGTAGCCGCCGCGCCAGTTCCACCACAGGGATGTTAAATTGAGGGGAGAAGGTGCGAGACTTGCGTCTTCGTGATTGAGGGTAAAAGGTACGCCGAGGGTGAATTGCAGGCCTTTGTAGTTGCCTTTGGGTATTGTGCCGATTACTCGATCGCGAATTTCGACTGTTCCGTTAGCGCAATCACCGGATTTATTTTCAAAGTCTAGCAAAGCCACATTTTGATGCTGCCATTTGCCGTCTTGTTTGAGAGTCAGCGGTACAGCTTTGCCACTACCGTCAATTAAAGCAACTTCGGATACATAAAAGCGGAAATCTGTAGGTGTAACGGTAGCAGCCGAAGTGCCTAAATTGCTGTAGCTTTCGCCACAGTTAAAAGATTTTTCGCCTACCGTTGCGCTAAATTTAATTTCGATTTCTTGAGTTTCTGCGGCTGTGGCTTGATGCCTGTCAATCACCAAAAAGCTGCCCAAAATAGCTGCGCCTGCCAAGGTTGAGGCCAAGATTAGTTGTTTTTTCATTTAGGGATACTTAAAATACTAACTCAGGTAATTCCGGCCTGATTTTTACACTTTTTGCTGCAACTGTCAAATGACGGCTTGTCAAACTTATAAATAGCAAAGTGATTAAGCCTTTCTAAAGAAACAGTCGATAAAAAGCCTTAATGATGTATTGTCGATCGATAATTAATTATATTATCCCTAAAATCTCAAACCTCAAATCTAAAATTACATGAATCCTCTGCCGAATTATCGCCCCAAGCAACTTTCTCTCGGCCCTTTGGAGGCTGAGATTTTAAATATAGTTTGGGAGCTAGAAATTGCTACAGTCAAAGACGTGCACGATCGCATTTTAGCCGATCCGGATCGCGAATTGGCCTACGCTTCAGTAACAACAGTGCTGCGCCGCTTGACCGAGAAGGGTTGGCTGGCCTGCGACAAAACAGAACGGACGTTCGCTTGGCAACCTTTAGTTTCTTGCGAAGAAGCCCGATCGCTTTTTGCTTACGATCGCCTACAAAAGTTTCTAGCAGTTGGCAATCCCGATATTGTAGCAGCATTTGCTGACAGCCTCGACCAAGCAACAGTCGAACAATTACAAGAAATTTCCCTTCGCATTCAAGCTGTCCGCCAAGCCCGGGAGGAGCAAAAATAATGCACTTAATCCTGATTTTTACCGCGTTGGTTGCAGCTTGTTTTTTGAGAATTAGATGGTCTGTTCCTCAAGGAAATTGGGCCCGTCGCTGGCAGCGATCGCTCTTATTTTTCTTATTTCCTCCGCTGCTGTTGCTCGCGACAGCTACAGCAGTTGTTGTTATGGGAACTCAGGGACAAATGGTAAGATTGTGGGACGGATGGTTTAGCTATTTGCTAGCTGTAACTTTTTTGAACGTAGCTACAATTTTGTGGGTCAAGTTAGCGACAGATGGCTATCTATTTTTAAAGCAAATTCGCACTTTTCCTCAGAAAAAAATAGCCGGAATTAATGTCAAAATCATCAACACGCCAGCTTTTTTTTCTGCTATAATTGGTTTTTGGAAAACCGAATTTGTAGTCAGTACGGGATTGTTAAAAACCCTCGACTCAGCTCACCTGCAAGCAGTAATTGCTCACGAACAAGCGCACTACTATTATCGCGATACGTTCTGGTTTTTCTGGCTGGGATGGCTGCGAAAAATTACTGTGTGGCTGCCGAATACACAAGCTTTGTGGGAAGAGTTATTAACGCTGCGGGAATTGCGGGCTGATGCCAAGGCGGCGGCGGGAGTGGATGGTTTATTGTTAGCAGAAGCTTTGCTGTTAGTGGCGAGTTATCCGCACCGAAATTTTGATGTAGATTGCGTGGTTGGTGCTGTCGGTTCGCAAAATAGATTGGGAGAGAGAATAGAGGCGCTGTTGGCAGAGCCTGAATTAGTTTTAAAGGTGAATAAGTGGTTTTTTGCTTGGCTAATTTTAACACTTTTGCCTTTGTTGACGGTGCCGTTTCACAGTTGATTAATACCAAACCTGGGTTTTGAAACCCCTCGATCGACCAGTCGGTCTTCGGCGGACGAAAGTTTGACTTGCTGCTTGAAACCGTCCCCGTCATAACTCAATAAGCGATTGTTAAGCTGTTAATTCCCGGAGAGATCCCTCGCATCTGCATGATTGTCGGGGGATGAAAGAGCAACTTCTTGTCCGCACCTTGATTCGGGGGGCTAGGGGGGATTTGTCTGGGAGCATCTCATATTTATAAAAACACTTCTTGTGACTCCTTCTTTCTTCCTCTTTCCTCCTGTCTCCTGTCTCCTGTCTCCTGCCTCCTGCTATCCGGGAGCATCTCATATTTGTAAAAAGACTTCTTCTAGCTCCATCCTTCTTCTTCTTTCCTCCTGCCTCAAAACTCCAATTTCTAGCTTAGCTGCTTTCATTCAGATGCTCCCTCAGACTATCTTGATAGAGCGCCATCTTTTTATTCAAAAGTTAAAAAGCATAAAAACGGTAGAGTTTGTAGGCTGGGGATTTCGCAGTTTTATTTTCCTCAGACTAGATCAATAAAAGTGTATATAGCCTTTCTTAAAAAGATGAGGTACACTCCTGTTCCCTGAATATCGGGAATTTAAAGCCTTATACCATTTTTCTAAAGATGTGCCATAGATGAAGTCTTAGCCCCCCCGAACTCGCGGGGGGGTTGGGGCGGGTAATATCTAGCACTACTTTATGAAATTGGTATTATTACATACCTCATCTATCTGAGAAATGCTATATAGCGGTTCTCACAAAAATGAGGTATGCCCTATGCCCTATGCCCACGGAGGCCTATGCCCTATCCCGGATAGTACCTCATCTATCTGAGAAATGCTATACTTAGTGATAAGAGTCAATGTCATCATTACTCCATTGAGATGGAGTAATCCAGAGGAGTACCGCAGTGGATTTGACAAACCGAATTTCTGGATATCATCTGGTTGAGCAATTATACTGTGGTTCGAGAACCCTAGTTTATCGAGCCATTCGAGAAACAGATCAGCTTCCGGTTGTCATTAAACTATTAAATCGAGACTATCCCAGCTTTAGCGAACTGCTGCAATTCCGCAACCAGTATACCATCGCCAAAAATCTACGTCTGCCGGGAGTAGTTGAACCCTACAATTTAGAGTCCTATCGCCACAGCTATGCCCTCGTGATGGAGGATTTTGGTGGCATTTCCCTACGAGACTACGCCCAAGAACGGAAGCTGACTCTAGCAGAAATCTTAGAAATTGCCATTCAAATAACTGACATTCTTGACGGACTGTACCGAAACAGAGTCATTCACAAAGATATTAAGCCAGCTAACGTTCTGATTCATCCCGAAACTAAACAAGTCAAACTGATTGACTTTAGCATCGCCTCCCTACTGCCGAGAGAAACTCAAGAAATTCAAAATCCCAACGTTTTAGAAGGAACCCTCGCCTATATTTCTCCCGAACAAACCGGACGAATGAACCGAGGTATTGACTACCGCACCGACTTTTATTCTCTAGGAGCCACATTTTACGAACTGCTAACAGGAAAACTGCCATTTGAATGTGACGATCCGATGGAGTTGCTTCACTGCCATATTGGCAAAAAACCTCCTTCAATTAACAGCCAAGAAATCCCACAGGTAGTGTCGGATCTGGTGATGAAGTTGATGGCAAAGAATGCCGAAAAGCGCTATCAAAGTGCCTTGGGCTTGAAGAAGGACTTAGAACGATGTTTGCAGCAGTGGCAAGCAACTGGGAACATTGAGACTTTTGAGTTAGGAACGCGGGATGTATGCGATCGCTTCCTGATTCCTGAAAAGCTTTACGGTCGAGAAACTGAAGTCCAAACCCTGTTGAGTGCCTTCGATCGCGTGGCGAATGGCACATCAGAATTAATGCTAGTCGCTGGGTTCTCCGGGATTGGTAAAACGGCAGTCATCAACGAGGTGCATAAACCCATTGTCCGGCAACGGGGCTATTTCATCAAAGGCAAATTCGACCAGTTCAATCGCAACATTCCCTTTTCGGCATTTGTCCAGGCCTTCCGCGATTTTATGGCACAGTTACTTAGTGAAAGTGATGCCAAAATCCAAGAATGGAAAACTAAAATTCTCGAAGCTCTTGGTGACAACGGACAAGTCATTATTGAAGTTATTCCCGAACTAGAACGGATTATTGGACAACAACCTCCCGCCCCAGAATTATCGGGGATTGCGGCTCAAAATCTCTTTAATTTGCTCTTCCACAAATTCATTTCTGTCTTTACGACAAAAGAGCATCCCTTGGTGATGTTTTTGGATGACTTGCAATGGGCGGATTCGGCATCGCTGAAGTTAATGCAATTGCTTGTTAATGAGTCGCAATTGGGTTATCTGTTGCTGCTGGGAGCCTATCGGGATAATGAAGTCTCACCAACCCATCCCCTGATGTTGACCCTAGATGAAGTTAGTAAGGCAGGAACAACGCTCAACACCATTACATTAGCACCGCTCGACAAAATTAGTTTGAATCAATTGGTAGCGGATACGCTAGTTTGTTCTCCTAACTTGGCACAGCCGCTGACAGAATTGGTATATCAAAAAACTCAAGGCAACCCATTTTTTGTAACCCAGTTTATCAAAGCCTTACATGACGATAAATTAATTAGTTTTGAGTGGAATATCCAACATTGGCAGTGCGATATTGCCCAAGTTAAAGCCTTAGCACTTACTGATGATGTCGTGGAGTTTATGGCATTGCAATTGCAAAAATTGCCGACACAGACTCAGGATATCCTTAAATTAGCAGCTTGTATTGGAGCTGAATTTGATTTGAATACCTTAGTTATTGTTAGCGAACAATCTGCGGAAGTTGCAGCTACAACCTTATGGAAAGCATTGCAAGAAGGCTTGATTATTCCTACTACCGAAATCTATAAATTCTTTATCCAATTGGAGGATGAAGAAGCCTTTAATAGTTTAGCTAATCCGACTTATCGGTTTTTGCATGACCGCGTTCAACAAGCGGCTTATTCTTTGATTCCTGACGAGCAAAAACAAGCAACACATTTAAAAATTGGGCAACTTTTGTTGCAAGGAACTTCTCAGATCGAACAAGAAGAACGCCTATTTGACATTGTAGGTCATTTAAATCTAGGTTTTGAGTTACTTCATTCTACAGAAAAACCAGAGTTGGCTCGGTTAAATTTAGCTGCTGGACAAAAGGCTAACATTTCTACGGCTTATACTGCTGGAGCCGAGTATGCTCTTTTTGGGATCAAATTACTAGAGGAAAACTGTTGGCAACATCAATATCCTTTAGCATTAGCACTGTATGAAACAGCCGCAGAAGCTACATATCTCAGTGGCGATTTTGAACAGATGGATCGGTTGACTGAAGTGGTGTTGCAAAAAGACAATCCGCTTCTCGACAAACTCAAATCCTACGATCTGAAAATCCAGAAATTTCAAGCTCAGAATAAGTTGCTTGATGCTGTCAAACTAGCTCTTGATGTTCTCGAACTTTTAGGAGAAAGATTTTCCCTAGAACCAGACACTTCTGAAACTGAGCAAGCATTCAAAGAAACCTTATTAATTCTAGATAACAGAGATACCTTAAGCTTAATCGATTTACCAGAGATGACAGATCCGTATAAGCTGGCAATGATGCGGATTCTGTCAACTATGTTTCCTGCCACTTATCTCTCAAGTCCTAAATTATTACCGTTGATTGTCTTAAAGCAAGTTAATTTATCCCTAGAGTACGGAAACACCTCTGAGTCTGCCTCTGCTTATGCTAAATACGGGCTGCTTTTGTGTGCAATCGTCAACAATATCGATCTGGGCTATCAATTTAGTGAGTTAGCTTTAGCGCTATTAGAAGATTCCAAAGTCAAAGACAGTAAAGCTCATACAATTAATGTAGCTTGTGCTGGAGTTCAGTTTTGGAAAAAATCGCTCAGAATAGCAACTCAACTTTTTGTAGAAGGGTATCAAAGTGGTTTAGAAAGCGGTGACATTCAAAATGCTTCCCACTGTATCATGAATTATTTAAGTTATTCCTATTATTATGGCAAAGAACTATTTGAACTCGAACGAGAAATGTCAATCTATGGTGAAGTTATTGCCAAGCTTAAACAGGAATCTTGCCTACAAAACATAAACAGCTTTCAACAAACTGTCATAAATTTAGTTATTAAAGTAGAAAATCCCGATTTGTTGGAAGGCAATTTTTTTAGAGAAAATGTAGAAATACCACGGCTCAATCAATCTAACGATCGAACTGCCTTGGCTTTTCTATATATTCAAAAACTCACGCTAAGTTACTTATTTGGAGAGATTGCACAAGCTAGGAAAATTGCAGTCATAGCCGAGCAATATTTAGACGGAGTTCCGGGACTGTTCTGGGTTCCTATCTTTTATTGGTATGATACATTAACTCAATTAGCTGTATATTCTGAATTAATAGATGTGGAGCAAAAAGAGAACATCTGGGTTCATGTCTTGGAAAAGCAAGCAAAAATGCGGCAATGGGCAGATCATGCTCCCATGAACTTCTTACATAAGTATGATTTAGTAGAAGCTCAGAGACATCAAATCTTGGGTAACAGAACTGAAGCCATAGACTTCTACGATCGCGCGATCGCAGGTGCAAAAGAAAATGACTATATCCAAGAAGAAGCATTAGCCAACGAACTCGCCGCCAAATTCTACCTTGACTGGGGCAAAGAAAAAGTTGCCGCAGGCTATATGCAGGAAGCATATTACTGTTATGCCCGTTGGGGTGCTCAAGCCAAAGTTGAAGACCTAGAAAAACGCTATCCCCAATTACTTCAACCTATTCTAAATCAGCCCAAACTTCGCTTTAATCCCCTAGAGACGCTGGCAATGATTAGCCACTCTTCGCATACTTCCAGTACCAGCAGCACCAGTATTTCCGATGCCCTAGATTTCGCCTCGATTGTGCAAGCGGCTCAAGCTTTATCCAGTAAAATTCAGCTTGATGAATTACTCGACACCCTCAATCAAATTATTTTGAAAACTTCTGGGGCAGAAACTTGTGCTTTGCTACTTCCCCATCAGGATGAATGGCAAATCCGGGCAATAACTCACATCAATTCCGATAACGAGTTACCCACAACCTTACTGCAAACCCAACCTCTAGATGACTCGGCAGTGATTCCGCTCAAGCTGGTTTATTATGTCAAACATACCCTGCAAACTGTGGTTATTGAAGGCGGCAAAACCGATATTCCCGGTTTAATGAATGACTGTACGCTCCAGTATCAGTCTCAGAGTATGCTATGTACTCCAAT
>NZ_JAUBTX010000042.1:0-57048 GCF_036705185.1 Microcoleus sp. B4-D4
AAGGAAGAAGGAAGAAGGAAGAAGGAAGAAGGAAGAAGGAAGAAGGAAGAAGGAAGAAGGAAGAAGGAAGAAGGAAGTTCGGCAACGAGCAATTTACGGGATGTAACGGATGTAACGGATGTAAGTCCGTCGGAAGAAGGAAGAGGGAAGAAGTCATTAGTCATTAGTCATTAGTCATGTTTTCCTGTCGCCTCCGAGCTTGCCGTACAACGTCATCAGGAAGAGGGATGAAAGGGTTTTAGCAATTAAGAATTTTCTAAGTGTCGGGCGCGGTTGCCATAATTGCGATCGACAAATATGAGACTTTTCGATTTTAGTAGCACCTAGGCGAAAAAATCCGCAACAGTCAAAAATTCTCTCCCTTAGTCGCCGAATACTAACTACCCGCTGTGACTCAAGAAACCGGGTTTTTTTGTGGGTTATCGAGCTACAACAGGTATTTTCGTGAAAAACCCGGTTTCTAGCAACCCGCGAGTAAGTCCTACAAATTACTGGCAATTAACTCGCGGTACTGACTTTTTGGCTTAACTCCTTTGAGTTCGACTACCAATTCTTTGTCTTTGAAATACTGAATCGTCGGCGTACCAGTCACGCCACCATTTTCAGCAATTTCTGGATCTTCTTCAATGTCGATTTCCACATAGTGAATTTTGCCCTCGAACTCATCTACGACTTTGCTCAAAATCGGCTTGAGACTGTGACAAGGGCCGCAAGTCGGAGCGGAGTATTTGACCACAATCAGTCGATCGCTATCGTGGAACAACTTCCGCAAAGCATAACCTCCTTCATGCCGCGTGTCTTCGATATCAAAATTCTCATCGGTTTTGCGGACTTTTGGAGCTTCCGGCGCAGAGGCTGGCTGCTCGGATTCCTCGGTTTGATGGAATTCCTGGGTTAAAGCATTGACCGATAGCCAACGCTCTGCTAGCATCGCCCCCATGCAGCCGCTACCTGCTGCAGTAATGGCTTGGCGAAACTCGTGGTCTTGCACGTCGCCCACGGCGTAAACTCCCTCGACGCTAGTTTCTACCGTGCCGTGTTTGGTGGCGATGTAACCTATTTCGTCGAGTTCTAGCTGACCTTGGAACAGTTGAGTGTTGGGAGTGTGACCGATCGCGTAAAACAATCCCTTCACCTGCAAATCTGTTTCAGCGCCCGTCTCGACATTTCTAATTTTCAACCCATCCATTTTGCTCCCGGGCACTCCCAAAACATCTACAGCTTCGGTGTTCCAGTGCACGGTGATTTTGGGATTGCTCAGCACTCGGTCTTGCATGGCTTTGCTGGCACGCATTCGATCGCGCCGCACCAGCATATTTACGTGAGAGCCGTATTTTGTCAAATAAATAGATTCTTCCGCTGCGGTATCGCCCGCGCCGATGACTGCTAAATCAACTCCTTTAAAAATTGGGGTAGCGCCGTCACAAATCGCACAGGCAGAAATGCCGTGACTCCAAAATACGTGTTCGCTAGGCAGACCCAACCTTTTTGCTGTTGCGCCTGTAGCGATTACTATGGTGTGGGTTTTGATTTCTCGGTCTTCCGATCGCACTGTAAATGGACGATTCGTTAAATCAACAGAAATTACATCTTCGGTGTATAATTGAGCACCCCAGCGTACTGCTTGAGCTTTCATCCGATCCATCAGTTGCGGCCCGGTGATGCCTTCGGGAAAGCCGGGGAAGTTTTCGACTTCTGTGGTGGTCATCAGTTGACCGCCGGGGACGCCTCCCGCTTGGTAGCCTTCAAACACTACGGGTTTCAGGTTGGCCCTCCCGGCGTAGATGGCTGCGGTGTAGCCTGCGGGGCCTGAGCCGATAATCACTAAGTTTTCTACGGTTTGTTCGGTCATAGCTTTTAGTCAAACTCATAACGACTTCGTTTTATCAATTCTAGCAGAGAGCGAGCGTATTTCTATTTTTGAGGGCGATGAGGGCGATCGGCACAACTCAAGGCTGTTGGATAAGCAAAAATAATCAAACAACTAATCTTGTTTTAAATGTTCAATCAATCTCCGAAAAACCCCAAAAATAGGCCCCCTTGACTATTGATTCCATTCTCATTTACTTGACGAATTTGCGCCGTTTGAGCTATTATACAATTCCGATACTCAAGCGGTGCTATAACTATTTTTTGTACTTAGACGCTGAAACCTTTTAAAATCGTAGAATAAACGAACTCAACTAATGCGATTCATACAACTTTGCTATGCAAAATACGCATTTTCTAGTTTAAGAATTATAACGAAAATTTAGGCGGATTTGACAAGATACAGTTTTTGTGATATTGAAGGTGCGGTGGGGGAATTTGGATGAGGATTTTTCACCGCAGATGCAGCATTTATCAGAAAGATTAGGTGTCGCTTATTGGGCATCGGCCAAACAGGGCATAGGGCATAGGGCATCGGCAAAACAGGGCATACCTCACAACGCGATCGAGCCGTTATAAGATGGAATTTTGCTTTTTAAATTTGTGGATAATACCAAGATATTGTTTGTTTGCAGCCGGAATAAGTGGAGAAGTTTAACTGCCGAGAAGATATGCGAGAATGTTGGCGGCTTGAGTGTGCGATCGGCTGGAACGGAAAAAGGTGCCAGAATTAGAGTGACTGAGGGTTTGCTGGGTTGGGCGGATTTGATATTTGTGATGGAGAAGAAGCATGGCGATCGACTTGCTAGCAAGTTTCCCGCAAGTCTTAAAGGCAAAAAAGTTATTTGTCTGCAAATCGCCGATAATTACGAGTATATGGAACCGCAGTTGGTCGAAATTTTGCAGGCGAAGCTCGGTTCGTATCTGGTGGAAATGTCAGACAGTAGGACAGGTTTTATGCAGCGCGTTCTAGAGCCGGAGGTTATGGATTCTTGGGAAGAAGCTGTTGAGTATGACTCGATGGATTTTACTGAGGTGAATGCGGCTTTTGCTAAAAGTGCGATCAAATTAGGGCCGATGTCTGGGAAAATCTTAGATGCTGGGACTGGTACGGCGAGAATCCCGATCGCCATTGCTCAAATGCGCCCTGCTTGGGAGTTGACTTGCATCGATATGTCGGCAAATATGCTGAAATTAGGACTGGAAAATGTGTCTGAGGCGAATGTGCGATCGCAAATTAGTCTCGAATTAATTGATGCTAAGGCAATGCCTTACCCTGACAATTATTTTGACATGGTGATTTCTAACAGCATTATCCACCATTTGCCCGATCCGCTGCCGTTTTTGCGCGAAGTTCGACGAGTCTTAAAACCGAATGGAGCAATATTTTTGCGGGATTTGTTCAGACCTGAAGATGAAGCAATCAGGGATAATTTAGTTGAGATGTATGCGGGAGATTGCAACTCGCATCAAAAACAGTTATTCAGCGATTCGCTGCACGCGGCTTTTACTCTGGCTGAAATACAGACAATGATGGAAACTGCAGGATTGGAAGGTGTGAGGATTTATGAATCTTCGGACAGGCACTGGACGGCTGAGCGTGCTTGGTGCGAGACTTTGTAAACTGGGACGATCGGTTGCAAATATCTACTTTTGGGCAGGAAGAATTAGTATGATTGAACCGCGAAGACGCGAAGGACACGAAGGAAGAATAGGGAAGAAAAAGCCAGAATCAGCGTTAGGGTAATGGAATTATGCGGCGCATGAGGTTTCCCCTAATGTCTTCATCCAACCACTCAAGTGCATCGGTTTCCCAGTAGGCAGTTGCTAGTGGCAACCAACCAAAAAAAGAGCCATGTCCACCGCAAATGGAGCATCCGCCGTCTCCGCCTCGGACTGTATGTTTGTCGCTAATTACCTCGCCATCGTAAGGATTTTGAGCGATGTGGAGTCCCAAAAGGTTGGGCTGCAAGTGGAGTTTCCAGTCGGCTGCCTTGTCAGTTGGGTAGCAATCGCTAGGATTTAAGTCTCCCCAGCGAAATAGAGTGGTACTTCCGGCACCGCAAGCATACTCCCATTCGTCGAAAGTTAGCAAGCGCAGTCCTTCAGTCGCCAATTCAGTCGCGAGTTCTTCATGCGTTTTGCTCGTAATTTGCCAAGCCTCAATCGAGCCATCCTCAGCACGATCGAATCCGTATCTATCGTTACATATCATCCTCTGCCTGTCTGGAAACTCTTTTAATAAATTCTGGATTTTAAGTGACTCCGAACTAATTGCCTCAAGACCGATTTTTGTTGGTTTAATTTCTACAAGCATCGGCGAAAATGTCACCTTTCGAGGAGGTGTAGTGACGCTTTGGACGTAAGAGTATATATCTCGATCGATCTCATACACCTCGGCAGTATCTTGAAATGATTCAATTTGCTCGTCTGTCGGGCGAAAGTTGCCGACTTCGCATCCAATTTGAACCTCACCCCCTGGCATCAGAGAAAATAAAGCTCCTCCATACTCGAAAATGGCAATAGAGAGTTCGCTGCCACCATCAGGGTAAAATCGCAAACCTTTAAAAATTACTGACTGTGGCAGATGTGCTGCTAATTCCTGTGAGTAGCGATTTTTTTTTTCGTCGCTCAAGTTTTGCCATTCCTGCAATTCCATAAGCCAAATGTTCCTGAACTCAACCTCTTCTACTTATCTAATTTGATATTACCTAACATTACTCGATCGCGCCCTCGGCCTTTAGCTTCATAAAGCGAACGATCTGCAGATTCAATCAAATCTTTTTTTGAAATTTCCAGTTGAGGTACCGTACTCGATACTCCCAAACTCAGTGTAACATAACCAGAGTTTGGCGATTTAATATTTTTAATTTCAAGTTTTTTCACCCTGACTCGAATTTGCTCTGCAATCCAAACAGCTATTTCAGACGAAGTTCGGGGTAAAATTACCGCAAATTCTTCACCTCCGTAACGAGCCACCAGCGTCTCCCGCAAAACTTCGCCTGTTGAGTAATTTACCGCCTCAACAATAGTTTTGGCTACCTGTTGCAAACAAGCATCTCCCGCCTGATGTCCGTAAGTATCGTTGTATGTCTTAAAAAAGTCAATATCGCATAAAATTAAAGATATTTCTGCTGCTTCTTCTCCCAGATTTTGCCATTTTTCCTCTAAGTATTCATTAAAACATCGTCGGTTAGCAACCTGAGTTAAACCATCTGAATTTGCAAGGCGATACAATTCCAAATTAGCTGCTGTTAATTGAGAATTTGCTGCTTCTAACTCCGATTGCGTGACAGATAAATTATAATAAAGTTCGCTAATATACCAAGTAGCTTGTTGGTGGATTTGAGATAAAGCTACTAACACTTGATGCACGTCTAACAGTCGGTAAACTTGAGGCTCTAACTGCACGACAATCGGTTCGTAAAGTTGTTCCGGCTGTCGCTGCACTGCTCGCTGAGCTGCCATGACAATTAGGGCGACTCCTGGTAAAATCAAAATATCGGTTTTAGCTATTTGATACAAAGCCGCAATCGGTCGGCAAGCAAATATATCTACTCCGTAAGGGCGGCTCATGCGTTCCGTAAATCGCCTGCGAGATATCATCCCTAAAAATTCGCCATTTACGGTCAAGATAACTCCCGGAAGCAGCGGGTGAGACTGAAACAACCGAGCTACATCTTTGGCAATACATGAATGTTGAACCTGAACATTAAATACAGCTAGATCTTTAAGAGTAGACTCTAAAGATAAATTTTTAGGTAGTTTTTCGGGTTCTAGGGGTGGCGTGATAAATTTAGCAAACACAGCGCATATCCAAAATCAACTATAAAGCAGGAACAAATCTACTGTCAACATTTTTTCGAGATTAACTTAATATACTATAACTGGTTGTATTGTGAATTAAAATAAAAAAATGTCGCTTATCTCAGGAGTCTATTGATTCATTAATTGATATTCATGTAATTGTATAACAGTTAAATTATGGATCGTATTTAACTGTGAAATTTCACTGGAGAATATTAACCCCCATACTTTTCAAGAGTTGACAGTTGAGGGCGACTTCAGCCAGCGAATTTTTAGAATAGCGCAGCCCAACCAAGTCTTCGGGTTGACGAAACGACAGTTACCCGATAGTCGATCGCTTTTAAGATGGCCTGCGAGGGAAATTAATCGGGGAGCATCTCCTGCATCGCAAAAAGGATTTTTTTTACAGTGCGAGCGTCCCCGCTCGCACTACAAATGCCAAACACCAGATGCACCCAATTAATTGTTTCTTTCGCCTGACAATGAGAAGGCTTTCAACCGATTTTTTTGCAAAAACTAGGTTGTTAGCACCACTATAGCGGTTCTCAAGCGTGGTGAGGATAGCCCAATTCCCAATTCCCAATTCCCAATTCCCAATTCCCAATTCCCAATTCCCAATTCCCAATTCCCAATTCCCAATTCCCAAACTCAAAACTAATTCTCTCACCAACCCCAAGTTCCCATTCCTCCCTTAAACGGGCCGACAATATCTTTAGTAATCCAACCGCCGTAAAAATCTCCTGGTTGAGCTTGCACTAATTCTCCGTCCACATAACAGGCATCCATCTTGCTAGGATAAAAAGCCACATAATCTTTAATAGCTGCAAAAACCTGATTGGGTTCGGGATAAAACCAAGCAGCATTTACTACTTCCTTTTCTCCCACCGTCACAGTGTAATAACCTGCTTGTCCCTTCCACTCGCACCATGAGCCCCGTGAAGTTTTGTGCAAATATTGCATTTGGATATCCTCGGGGGAGATATAGTAGACTGGAGGGTGACTTGTCTCCAACACCCGCTGAGGATGTCGCGTGTCGGCGATCGTCACTTCATTAAAAATAATCTGTACGTGTTTGGTCAATTCCTCAAGGCGAGGGGGACGAGGGTAATCCCAAACAGACTCTTGACCAATGCCAGGTTCTATGCGATCGAAGTTCACTTGCACAATCTCCCCTGCAAAAAAATAATTAGGGACTGAGCGTTATCAAGCTAGTCCTAGTCCAAATAGTGCCTTAATTTGACGCCAAAGTCAAGTTTTTACCTCTATTTTAGGATGCTTTACTCAAAAATTGCGGACAAATGCTTTACTTCAAAACAGTAATTTGTGATTATATAAATTTCAGTAAACTCGATCGCAGTTTCGCAGACAAAGACAAAATTTTAGATTAGCTGCGACACAAAAATATCTGCGTCCATCAGTGTTAATCGGCTTGAAATCTGCGGTTTATCCATCAATCAAATGTTTTTGCAACTCAAGCCTGCTGTCCCAATTGTCCGATTTAACTGATATCTGCCTTTCAAGCGTTGAAAAAACAGAGATTAAACCATTTTTTCAGAGCCCCCTATTCCTAACTATACCCTTTTTAAAGAAGGTGAGAAGTCAGTCGATTTTAGATACTGCGGCTTGCTTCGACTCTCTTCGACTACGCTCAGAAAAAGACGCTGGATCACAAGTCGCGATCGTACAAGTTTTAGATTGGGGATTGAGGGATTGAGGGATTGAGGGATTGAGGAATAGCTGGCTGGATGCCTCATTTTTTGCTAGAACTACTATACCAATCAATCTTATTTGTGCGAGGTACAGATTGGGAATTAGTAATTCTCAGGAATTATCAAATATTTGCCGAATTATAACCTAATTTTAGCTATTGAGCCTAAAAGCCTTCAACTTTCAGCCTTTGGGAATCTACTTTCAGAAGGAGCTACTGGCATCTTTGACGCTAAGAGAATTATCTGATAAAGTTATAGCCAATATTAAGGTTTTTTAATCTTATTAGCAAAAATCTAGGGTCGTGCCGAGTTTGTAGGGGCGCAAAATCTAGCGCCTGTAATCACATAACCCCCGATCGCACTTTGAAAACGGATAGGGCAGCCTGTCATAATTAGATCTATGGAAACCCCCTTTAACATCACCCTGTTGATGGTCATGACCGTCACCTGTGGCATCAGCGCTCAAGTTCTGGCCGCTTATCTGAAAGTTCCGGCGATCGTATTTTTGCTGCTGTTCGGCATTTTAGCAGGCCCGGATTGCTTGGGAATCCTGCATCCCAGTCTGTTGGGAAACGGCTTGGAAGTTATGGTATCCCTTTGCGTAGCCTTAATTCTGTTTGAAGGCGGCTTGAATTTAGAATTGCGAGACTTGGGCAAAGTTTCTGGAAGCATCCGCAATTTAGTTACTTTCGGCACTTTGATTACGCTAATTGGTGGCGGAATGGCCGCGCACTGGCTGGGGGAATTTCCCTGGCCGATCGCCTTTCTGTATGCTTCTCTAGTAGTCGTCACAGGCCCGACAGTCATCGGCCCTTTGCTCAAACAAGTATCCGTTGACAAAAAAGTCGCCGCCTTGCTAGAAGGCGAAGGTGTTTTAGTCGATCCCGTTGGGGCGATTCTGGCAGTATTGGTACTGAACGTGGTTTTAAACGGCAATACCGACTTGCTGATTTTGTTCAGAGATTTAATGGTGCGGCTTGGTGTTGGCACAGTTATCGGAGTTACCGGAGGTTGGCTGCTAGGCCTCATTCTCAAACGAGCGAAATTCCTGTCAGAAGACCTCAAAAATTTAGTAGTTTTAGCCGGTTTGTGGGGATTATTCGCGATTTCAGAACAAATCACCAGTGAATCGGGACTGATGGCGGCCGTACTATCGGGCATAGTGCTCAGAGCCGCTTCAGTGCCGGAAGAAAGGCTGCTGAGGAGGTTTAAAGGTCAGCTCACAGTCCTCTCTATATCCGTACTTTTCGTGCTGCTGGCGGCTGATTTATCACTCGAAAGTGTGGTCGCCCTCGGTTGGGGGAGTGTGTTTACAGTTTTAGCTTTAATGTGGATAGTGAGACCAATTAACATTTGGCTTTGCACCATCAACAGCGGGCTAAACTGGAGGCAAAAATTATTTGCTTGTTGGGTAGCGCCGAGGGGAATTATTTCCGCTTCAATCGCCTCTTTATTTGCAATTTTGCTCACCCAGCGAGGAGTCACCGGCGGGGATTCAATTAAAGCCTTAGTTTTCCTCACAATAATTATCACAGTTTTTTTACAGGGATTGACTGCAGGCCCGATCGCTAAAATTTTGGACATCACCTTAAAATCAGCTACCGGTGCCGTGATTGTGGGATCAAATCCTTTGAGCAGATTAATTGCTCGCTTGTTTCAAGAACGGGGAGAATCTGTCGCCATTATCGACACAGACCCGGAAGCTTGCCAACAAGCAGAAAAAGCAGGTTTGCGAGTGTTCTTAAGCAGTGCCCTGGATCACAGCATTTTAGAAGAAGCTGGACTTGATTCGATGGGAACTTTTTTGGCAATGACTAACAACGGTGAAGTAAACTTAGTGTTAGCTCAACGAGCAGCCGAGGAATTTGCACCGCCGAGGGTTTTAGCAATGTTTCCCAAAGATCCGCAGGGAAATGCGCCCGCAAATCAGAATAAAATCAATCAAGCTTTTGTCTCCGATTTGCCGCTGAAGGATTGGAATGAATATTTGAACAACAGCGAAGTAAAATTGGGCGAAACCGAGTTAAGAAGTGAGGGATTGAAGTTTCAGATTGCTCACTTGGAAGCTTTGGTGCAAGGCGGGGAATTAGCGCCGCTGCTAGTGGAAAGACAGGGATACTTGCAAGTAGTGTCTGCCGCCCAAATTTGGGAAGCGGGCGATCGAATTATTTATTTGCTGCACGATCCAACACCGAAATTGCTAAAAAGATTATCTGGTGGGTCGCAGTCTCGCTTAACTTTAGAAAAGCATCAGGTAGTCGAGAAAGTGCCGATTCCCGATCCAGTTTTAGAGCCTGTTTTGAAAGAAGCAGAAATAGTAAAAGAGGCTGAAATTTTGCCGCCGCCAGTTTCGCGTTAGGGGCATTAACCTGAGACTTCGAGCGATAGAACAACCGCAAATGTGAGGCAGATGCAACACTGATTAACGCAGATGCTTTTAAAGATGGTTTGTGACTTGTACGCGAAGTTTCATCGATGAGATATATCTGTTGGCAGCCGTATTGCTGTAATATTTGTTTAACCGCGCGATCGGGAGCATCTGGTGTTTTGCAAAAAGCATTTTTTTGATTGTAGTGCGAGATGTCGCGAACTCGCACTATAAATGCAAAACACCAGATGTTCCCGCGCGATCGATATGCCACAAAATGGGCACTATCTACCGCCCGCCAAAAGTCGGCAACCCATCTCGCTTGCTCAGAGGTACTGTTACAGTTGGAAAACCTCGATCGACTAGAGATTTTTCTAATTCCCGCTAGTCCGAAGCAGCAGCAAAATATTCAGGCAAAATCAGAGTTGGCAATGGCACGATCGATTTTAGATTTTTCGACTTCGCGATCGAACAAGTTTTAGATTTTAGATTTTAGGATTGGTGGCTCATCGATTCTAGATTCTAGATTTGAGATTGGCGATTGGCGATTGGCGATTGGTGGCGCGGGGTGGTAGGATTTGATATTTAAGATTATTGGATTGGTGGCCAGGGGATGCTACGATATGTTTTTCAAGTTCACAAACGCTTGAAAAAGCACTCTTTGGATGGCTAACACCTGTCGCCGGTTAAACTTTTTGCTTGGGGAATATCTACTTCTATGGCTCGCGAGCCGATTCCAACATTGTATTTTACCCTAGTTGTCGTTCACTTAGAAGACCGTTTTCTATTGGTACAAGAGCGCAAGTACGATCGACAGTGGTATCTCCCAGCAGGGCGGGTGGAAAAAGGGGAGACTTTGCTCGATGCTGCTGTTCGCAATACCGTCCAAGAAGCGGGCATTTCTGTGATCGTGGAAGGAATTCTCAGGGTAGAGCATACGGTGATGCCTAGGGGGAACGTGCGCCTCCGAGTCATTTTTGTGGCTCGTCCTGAAGATAAAACACCGCCTAAGAGCAAGCCGGACGAGTATACTTTGTGTGCTGGTTGGTATTCTCTCAAAGAATTAGACCAGTTGTCGCTGCGGGGAGAGGAAGTTCGGGAGATGTTTCAGTATCTGGCAAGCGGGGCTCCTATTTATCCGATCGACTTGCTGAGCATTGAGGGAGCTCCTTTTAAAAATTACCGCTATCGCTGGTGAATCGAGGGAGTAGTTTTGAGATTCCAGCTACAGCCCCGAATTTTGAGTTGTGAGTTTTTGTGATGGCGTTTCCAATTCGGTTACGCCGATAGATCTGTGCGAGCGATCGTGTTTAATTGGTTCAGCCCACAGCAGGGGTATGACAACAGCGCAGTCTGTGCCATCACCTCCAGCAGCAATAGTTCTATGAATCCGCCAGATGGCCTGATGCCCCGAATACGATTCTCAGCAATAACTGAGAAACCCGGTACAGCATTCAGCCTCCAGCCTAAAAACAGCGGAATCGTCCTCAAAGTCGATCGGGCAATTTCAATGCCGACCGTGCTAAAATTATACCTTTGAATTCCAGAACAACCGCTTTTAAATCGGTCAAAATAAAAAAATATCAACTAATAACTATTAACCTCCTATTCCAAATTATCAATTCCCAAATTACCAGTTACCAATTACTTATTCCCTATGGTCATGACAGACTCTTCGTCCCTAGCCAACACCCTTTCTGAACCGGTGCGCCAGCCTTTTTGGTGGGCAGCCCTAGCCTCTGTCGGCGTTCACGGAATCCTCGGAGTAGGTGCCCCGACGATTTCAAACTTAATGAATGGTGGAAATTCCTCAAACAAAAATATCCCCGGTTCCGTCGGCTTCGTACAATTAACTCCGGCCCAAGCGGGGCGCTTGCCACAAACTATACCACCAAAGCCCTCCAATACACCGTTTTCGCTCGTCGCCCCTGTTCCTGTTCCCCTCACGCCCAAGTTAGCCCCGCCTTTACCCCCCGCACCTCCAAGCATTAACTTGCCCGCCATGCCTCCGGGAATGCCCCCTCCAGGGTTCTTTTCCCCTCTCCCTCCCTCTCTCGACCCCTTAACAGCCCCAACAGCCCCGCCGCTTCCCAAAACTCCAGCCCCAACTCTCAAAATCCCCTCCCCGACAACACCCACTATCCTGCCGCCACTGCCTCCCGGCAGTGTAATTTTTCCACCATTGCCCGGTAATTTCGATCGCAATATCCCACCGCCACCATCGCTGACAGAAGCGCCCCAGCTTCCCGGCGGGCCTTCGGAAGACGAAGCAGAAACGCTCAGAAAAATCATAGCTAGTAGAGGCGGACTGCCGCTATTTCCAGACGGAGCTCCAGTCTTCACGCCGGAATTTCCAATTGCCGGCAGGAATTCGGGAATCGAGGGAGGGCCAAAATTGACTCAAAAAGATCCGAATAAAAGGAATCTGATTGCAGAAACTCCCGAAGAAAGACTCAGGAGGCAACAATTTGACCAGGGACAGCAACAGCTAGAACAGCAGGGAGTTCCCGGTTCAAACTTGCCCCGCGACAGAGAGACACAGCTTGCTGCTGCAAATACCTATGTTGCTTTGTTTGAGAAATTCAAAAAAGCTTATCCCGACTTGGAAATGACCGGGCCTACTCCTGTGGATGTGGCTTATCCTGCTGTTGCTTGCTCGCAAAAACTCGAAGGAGTCGCAGTTTTTGGAGCAGTTGTCAGCCCTCAAGGTTTGCTCAAAGCCGAGCCACAGGCGATCGTCCCCACGGGTTACAGTATTCTAGACAACACGGCTAAAACTGCGATTATCAACCCAGCTCTGACATTTCCAGCATCCAGCACGCACAAGCTTTACCAGGTAGCTGTCGCGTTTAAATACGACGAAAAAATTTGCCGCGGCATTCCTGTAACGCCATCCACCGCCCCAGCCAGTCCCCGACCAACAGGCCAGCAGCCGCCAGCCCTAGCGCCGACACAACCGAGTCCGACAAGCCAGCCATCCCCAGCACCTGCGGAAGTCAAACCCCAGTTTGAGAAGCCACCCGCCGGCCAAAACAAACCGCAGCCGGGTGCCAAACAGTCGCCGCCGGCACCTGCGCCCGCCACCAAACCGTCGCCCTCGCCTCAACCGAAACCATCCGGCGAAGTGTCGCCGTCGCCACAACCTGCTCCGTCGCCTCAACCTGCGCCTTCTCCCGCCGAAGCCTCGCCGTCGCCGTCTCCTGCTCCTGCTCCCGCCGAAGCCTCGCCGTCGCCGCCTCCTGCGCCTGCTCCCGCCGAAGCCTCGCCGTCGCCGGAAGCTGTTCCCTCACCGTCTCCTGCGCCTGCTCCCGCCGAAGCCTCGCCGGAAGCTGCTCCGTCGCCGGAAGCTGCGCCTTCTCCCGCCGAAGTGTCGCCTTCTCCTCCTACCGAAAATTAATTGTTCGTGACTAATTGGGAATCGGTAATTGGGAATTACAGCACTTCCCGATGTTATGAGGTGCAATAGAATCGACTAAAAATAATGGTTCTTCCTTACTTTGGATGCTAAGGTACTCGCGGAAAAATAAAATACCAGTTAAAATGGGATAATCGTGATATCCCATTTTTGTAGAGTTTCAAAACGTTGCCATTAGCATAAAGGTAGTCCTGCATAGCAAGGAAAATTAAGGACTTTCATTAATACATAAACTGGCGTTATACTCATGAATAAAATGCCAAAGAGCTGCCAATATGATTGGAGAGTTTTTTAGAGAATGAAATATTTTTTCTCACCAATCGAGATATTCTTTGTCTCATCGTATTATTAAATATTTATATATAGTTTTTTAGACTAGTCTCATTTCCTACTTTCTTGTATTTTTTCTGAGGAAAAAATGTGACCGAGGCATTCCAAAAGTCTGTATAACCTACGGCACATTAACCATAAACTGGTGACAAAGAATCCCATAATCCTTGAGCGCCAGCTCGATCTTTTTTGCCAATATATACTCCTAGAATTTATGAATATTGAGGCATCAATGGCAAGCCCAATCTACTGCTTATTACCTACAAATGACCATTTCATCACATTGAATTGTTAGCTTCCCCCTTTTTTTTTGACTTCAGTTATACTTGTCTTTTTACAGTTCCTAATTTTTTATAAACACATAGTATTGCAACCACCGTTCCGAAACCCCAGTCGCCCTCACAATCCCAGCCAGAGATATAGCGGTTTTCACAAAAGTGAGAACCGCTATATACAGTTTACACAGCCAATCCAGAAGACCCGTTTTTACGCGATTTCTAGCTAAAAACGTAGATTTTTTGTCAAAAAAAACCAGGTTTCTGACCGCCTGTGTATCAGTTCTAATCAAGTCTAAAAATTGAATAGGATTGCTATATCAAACTATAGCAATCCAGGTGTTTTAACAACTAGACAAATTTAACATCTAACTCAAAGTAGATTAATTTTATATTAATTTGAAAAATTATCGCGATCGCAGCATAAAACCCAACCGTGAAAAAACTAATCAGAAATTTCTAATTGCGAAATTGCATAGCGGGCGACAGTCAAACCAACTCTCGCCTGTTCTATTTCCGACAATTGCGCCCAAGGTCTTTTAGTCTCCACAGCCGCTTCCACCCCGGACGAATCACCCTCTCGCATGGCATAAGCCAAAGGACGCGCCAACACCTGCAAATCTTCCTCAGCCCACTGAGGCAAAATATTTAACACGCACTCTACCATTTGGTCAGCTAAAGATTGATACTTCACAGTTGCATTTTGGACGCTTTGAGCGATGCGGGTCAAAAAATCTTCAGGAACGCCAGCAAATTTATCGCCCAAAGACTTTTGCAGGGCGCTAGAAAGCCAAACTTGTTCTAATTGCGCGAATAAAACTCCCGACTTCAGGGCAATATCGCTGTCGCTGAAAGAGTCAGACAGTGAAAATTCCTGCTCTAAATCCGCCCAATAAGATTCTGATTCAAGCTGTGCCGGATTCCAGGGATAGGCAACATCAGTCTGAACAATTGTGGCGAGCAGTTCCATTTCGGTCTGAGAGAGAGAGTCGCGAAAATATTGAGAATCGGGAGATTGGGTAGCCATGATGTAATACCTAAGTGCTTCAAGGAAAGTACAGAAAGTGGATTCTACTAAGCGATAGTTGCGAGCGGCCTGCGGTGAGTAACTTTTTTAACTTCAGACTTGAGACTTAACGCTCAGAAGTTTGCTGTTTCGATCGCATTCATTAACTACACCCGCACCTTAATTGGTTCCGCAATCAGTCTCACTGTAGCCCGAACTTTTTGGAACCTCAATAGTAAACTCAAAAATCTGACCTTGAGAACTGCCAAATTTTAGCTGAGTGCCCGATTGCAACAGCAGTTCTTGGTGGTGAACTCTCACCCATCCCTGGGCCCCCAAAACTAAAGTCCCGTAACGAGAAAAATCGCGCAAAAAGTAGCTAGGTTCTTCCCGGCTATCTCTGATGCTGTTGCGGCAGAAAATCTCGGCGTGTTTCTGAGAAACCCACTGTTCTCGAATCACTACGTCGTTTTCTTCCCAGCGTCCGACTCGAACCATCCCGGCGCAAATCTGCCAAACCTGATTGGTTGATTCGGTGGATTTGACATTTGGTCGATCGCGCCCCCGCAAGTAAGCACAAGAGGGCAAACGTCCCAGCCAAGTAGAAGAATTTAGAGGCAATTCCGTTTTCAGGTCATCTACCGGCTCAGTCAGTTCACCGTCAAACTCTGGGTGCATATACAGCACCGGCAGCGTCCAAGCCGGTTGATTGAACTTGTAAAGCGTCAGTAGCTGCTGTCTGGCGACGGCGACGGCCCGATCGACCGACATCCGCCCGGCCAAAGCTCGAGCAAAAGTTTGGATAAAACTTAGGGCCTCGCGATCGGCGATCGAGTCCCGCATCCCCAACACCGCCGGCACCCCGTGATGGATCAGTACCTCAGCCAAACTGCTGCGGGCGATCGCCTGTTGCTGGCCGTTATTGGAGTGCAGCCTCTCCACCGCCGGCTGAGCTCCCCAGCAGGCATTAAACACTGCCAGAGTCACGCGACACCGAACTAAAACCTGAGCCAGTTCAGTACCGTTCATCGTCGTGTCCGGCGCCAAAAACAGCAAGCCGCCGTCAGGCCCCGGTATCCCGTGGCCCGAGTAGAACAGAATGTTATAAGCTTGCGTTTCCAGCCGAGAAATTAGTTCGGCCGGAGTAGGTTCGATCAAAGTATCAACGCGAGTCGGAACGCTGATATCGAAATATTTGTCGCTGTCGTCGGTTTGAAAAGCACTTTCGAGAACCCCAGCGAGGGCGAGTGCTTCAGCTTCCAACTGCAAATGACGGTTATTGCTCGTAGAAAATTCAGAATTAGCACCGCGGCCTGGTTCTGCTTGTCCCAAAACTAGCAAAATGTTCAGCGACTCGGCAGGACGCAGGGGCGGCAAAGGCTCGACATTGCTGGTAGTGCGGCTGAACAGCAATTGCTGCGACAGAGAAATTGCCGGTTGACCGGCTTGAGGCTGCATAATTTCCCAAGGCAAAGCAATTAAATAGGGTTCGCGCAAATCTATGCGAACCCGCAGGGGTAGATTTTGCCCGATCGCGATACCTTTACTTTCCTGCAGACTGCCCTGAATCGGCCCTTCAAACAGCCACCGCCAAAGATCGATCCCCAAATGCTGCATCAGGCGGCTGCTGTAGCTTGCAGGTGGCTGCTGCAGGTTCGGCTCGCCCCTGTCGCCCCACCCCCCTTGACCGAGCTGAAGCGGCACAGAGGGCTTCGGTAGAGGTAGCTGTAGCGACTTAGGGGTTCGTTTTTCAGTTTCTGCGAGTATATTCTGGTTGTTTTCCGGCGAGACGAAACTGCCATCAGGATGTAGGGGCAATTCGTGCATTGTCCCGGAGGGGGAAAACATTTCCTGCCAAGCTTTCCAGGATTGGGATAGGGTATGGGGCCACATACAGTCGTGGTGAACGTACCCGCTGGGATAGGGAGCTTGTAGAACCCAAGTGGCAAAATGGTTTGCCCCAGCGGTTCTCAGGCGAGCGATCGCTATACTGAGGCAAGGACTTTCAGGGCGCGCCATCTTACAACTCTGGATATAAGGGTGATCGAGTTTATCTATATCGTAGTTTATCGGGTTTGGGGCGCGATCGAGTGGGAGACATTACTTTGTGAGTTTTGAATTTTACTTACTGCCCAAAAATTTATCTAAATTCGGTACATCCACCCACGTTCCCGTAGCATTTGACTCCTGAGTCAAATCCATCAACAACTGCGAGTAAACTCCTTCTTTGAGCGACGGTATCAAAGATTTCCCCGCATCTATTGCTTCTACCCACCTATCCACTACTCGAATAAACGGTGCAATTCTCCCGTCTGGATAAACTTGAGGAAACTCCAATCTTTGAGGAATCTTAATTTCAGCTAAAGGTTCTCCAGCTTGGGAACCCCACAAACGAAATCCGTGGACATAATCCTGCTGATTGTCGCTTCCCAATACCAAAGTACCTTTACTACCGTAAATTTCGACCCAATGTCCCCGCCCTTGATAAGTAACCGAACTCAAACAAACTTGACAAGGCGTTCCCCCGGCCAATTCCAACATCAACGTGCAAGAATCATCAGCATCAACAGGTTTTAAATTTCCCGAATCCTTCGGATCTGGTCGCGCCGAAATTCCTGTAATCAATTGCCCAGAAAGCCTCTGCACGGGCCCGAACAGCCAGCTAAGATAATCAAAAACGTGGGAACCTGTCGCCCCCAAAACTCCGCCGCCTAGCTCTTTTTGCGCGTACCAATTCCAAGGGCGAGCAGCATCAGCGCGCCCAGACACCAACCAATCAATCTTAATTAAACGGTTTTCTCCGACATATCCTGCTGCTAATAATTCTGCTAGCATTTGCCATGCGGGGATGAAGCGAAACTCAAAGTCCATTGTGGCAATTGCTCTCGAACCGCTGTTGTTAACATTAGTTTGAGATTCGCTGTTTGTTAATCGGTAAAGTTCCCTGGCTTCATAAGCTGTGAGGGCTGTCGGTTTTTCTAATAATAAATGTTTGCCTGCTTGCAAGACGGTTTTTGCCATTTCAAAATGCAAAAATGGCGGGGTGGAAATGCTGACTCCCGCTACTTCTGGGATGGCTGCTATATCTGCGATCGAGTTGCAAGCATAGGGGATGTTGTGGGTGCTGGCGATCGCCTGAGCTTTGTCTAAATTCCGGTGGTAAACAGCCACAACCTCTGTCCGGTGGTGTGCCTGGAATCCGGGAAGGTGCACTTTTTGACCGAAACCTGTACCGACTATTGCAACGCCAATTTTTGACATAATTTAATAATTGGGAATGGGGAATGGGGAATTGGGCGGAGCGAAGCGGAGGGATTGGGAATTGGGAATTGAGAATTGGGCGGAGCGAAGCGGAGGGATTGGGAATTGGTAGCAACTAACCAATAACTAATGATTTCAACATCGGCCTGATGCTCGATAATTAATCAGTGTATGTGTGTCCTAATCTGTGTCGTGCTTTCCTTCTTCCCTCATCCTTCTTCCTTCTTCCTTCTTCCTTCTTCCTTCTCCACCCATTCAATTACTTGTTTGCCCAAATTAACGCCGTCAAGCAAGTCAATTTCTCTAATCCCTGTAGGGCTGGTGACATTAACTTCGGTGAGATAACCGCCAATGATATCAATGCCAACAAAGTACAGTCCGTCCCGTTGCAGTACCGGTGCTAAGTCAGCGCAAATTTGATGTTCGCGATCGGTAATTTCTGTTTGTGCGACTCGGCCGCCGACGGCCATGTTGCCGCGAAATTCGTTGCCGGTGGGAATGCGGTTGACAGCGCCGATGGGCTTGCCGTTTAAGAGGATGATTCGTTTATCTCCGTCTTTTGCTGCGGGCAGATATGTCTGAATCATCACTGGGATTTGCCCTTGTTGAGTGCTGATTTCGACTAGGGAGTTGAGATTGCGATCGCCCGCTTCCAATAACAAGATCCCCTCGCCAGCTTTCCCACCTAATGGTTTAAGAACTGCCGCTCCTTTTTTCTCAACAAATTGCCTAATTACCCGCTTGTTTTGAGAAACAATTGTTTCGGGGATCGAGTTCTCAAATTGCAAAGCATACATTTTTTCATTGGCTGCGCGCAATCCTTTGGGGCTGTTAACTACCAAAGTTTTAGCGGGATCGATGCCGTCTAGAAGGTAAGTAGCGTAAAGGTAAGGAATATTGACAGGGGGGTCTGTCCGCATAAATACTGCGTCCATTGCTTCGAGAGGCCCGAAAGTAGGCTGTTCTACTTCGTACCACACCTGAGCTGCTTCCCAGCGTCCCTCTACGATTTTTACAGGCGTTAGGGCTACCCGGTTGAGGGTAGCCCAGGTTTTGCCGTCGATGACGCTTAATTCGTTGGCTTGAGTCGCCCAAACTTCGTGACCCAACTCTTGAGCGGCTTCCATCAGCGCTACGCTGGTATCGTGTCCTGGAATTAGTCGCGCGAGGGAATCGATGATGAATGCAAATTTCATTTTTCAGTTGGCACTTATGAATTGGTTTGAGGAAAATTTGGCAAGCGATGGACTAATGTTTATGTTGCCAGCAGCGGGTCAAGTTGGCCGCGAGCATCGAGTGCGTGGAGTTCGTCGCAGCCGCCTATGTGTTGGTCGTTAATGAAGATTTGGGGCAGGGTGCGGCCTCCGTTGGCTCGATCGCTCATTTTATCCCGTGCTGCTGCATCTCCATCGATCGCGTACTCTGTAAAATCTACCCCTTTTCGCTTCAGCAGTGCTTTGGCCCGAATGCAAAACGGGCAGGTTCTCCAAGTGTAAATTTCTACTTTAGGGGTCATCGGGCGCTCAAACAATAACAATATTTTTTTATTGTAATCTTAACCAATCTTATTTTTATTTTTATATAGTTGCAGCCAACGACTTGTAATGTTATTATTTATACAACTTTTTTTAAATTTGTCTAAAAATACCAAAATATCCGCCCTTCTTGAAACGGAGAGATTTTGACAATTAGCAGCACGATCGGTCTATCGCGACTGACCGACCTGCTTGTTTCGTTTTCTGCCGGAACCGATGATTCCTGCACCTGTCACTAGGAGTGCTACCACAGTGCCCGGTTCTGGGATAGATGTTGCTGCTCTCTGCGGGGTGGAGTTGTTGGTGTATATGTTTGTGAAGTTCGGCGAGGGTGTCGGTATGGGTGTTGGCGATGGGTCTACCTGCGATTGCGGTACCGGGTCTGGTACGGGTGCGGGTGATGCTAGAGTCCCAGAGCGCAGAGATTCTATGGATGGGCTTGATGGTGCTTCCGGGCTTGGGGAATTGTCAGGGCTACAGGCGCTTGAAAAGTTTCCCGGCCCGCACACATCTACCTGTGCTGCACCCGGAGGGGCGGCAGCCAAATAGAAGAACCCTGTTGCCATTGTGGCAGAGAGTCCGATTGCTAGTTTTGCCAGTGGCGTACACATAACTATTTAGTTAAAAAGTGGTAAAATCGGAAATTAGAAATAGTGCTAGAGATGAGCGTTGCGGGGTTGGTAAGGATTTTAGAGTTATTACAATAGATGGATGCTTTTCTCGCGCCCGTATAGTATATTATAGCGCTTGGGGAGGTCGCCCAAACACTTTAATAATCTTATTTTCTTACACCTTGAGGTCGAGAACTTCGTGGTTGGCACTAGGTTACTTAGTGCTTTGCAGGGAGCGATCGAGCAACATCTTCTGGCAACATCTCCACCACCAGCAGTTACAGTCATTAACAAAGAGTGTTGTTACGAGTACCGCCACCTCCTGAAATTAATTATTTAATTCCTCGCAAACTAGCTCTGCTTTATCGTACTTGGCAATGCACAATCTGACTACTCTTTTATCGTCTCATGCTGCGATAGGAACTGTCCTCAGTATATGTACGTGTATTCCTGACTGTCAACTACTTAAAAGGAATATTTAAGTATTTACCGAGGATAGAGGGCGTATTCAATGAGTTGCGCTAATCGATCGCGCAGAGTTTCCAATCCGAGACCTTTGGCGGCCGAAATAAATACGGCTTGAGGAAACTCTTCTCGTGCGAGAGCGAGTCTATCTTCATCTACGGCATCGATTTTGTTGAAAACTACAAGAGCAGGCCCAGGAGTTACGGGCATATCTGTCAAAATATTCATGACCGATCGAATTTGGCTTTGCCATGCGGGATGGGAGAGATCGACGAGGTGCAGCAAAGCGTCGGCGTCTGTGACTTCTTCGAGGGTAGCCCGAAAAGCGTCGATCAGTGAGGGGGGCAGTTCGCGAATAAAGCCCACTGTGTCTGTGAGGACGAGCGACAAAAGTTCCCCGCCCTCGGCGCTAGGAATTGTCAGCTTGCGGGTGGTGGGGTCGAGGGTGGCAAATAACTGGTCGGCGGCGTAGACTTCGGAATTGGTGAGCAGGTTGAGCAGGGTCGATTTACCGGCGTTTGTGTAGCCGACGATGGCGACTGAGGGTACGTCATTGTGGTGCCGGTTCTGCCGTAGCCGGAAGCGGTGAGCGAGGAGTTGATTTACTTCTTGCTGCAATCGAGTAATGCGTTTGGCGATCGTCCGCCGTTCGGTTTCTAGTTTAGTTTCCCCAGGGCCTCTGGTACCGATGCCGCCGCCCTGCTTTGACATGGCCTGACCGCGACCTCTGAGCCGGGGCAGGGTGTATTGTAGCTGAGCTAGTTCGACTTGCAATTTACCTTCGCTCGATCGCGCTCTTTGGGCGAAAATGTCCAGAATTACCTCCGTGCGATCGACTACGCGAATGCCGAGGAGAGTTTCTAGGTTACGTATTTGTGCGGGTGCCAGATCGCGATCGAATACCACGAGGTTAGCGCTAACCGTCTGAGCGGTGAGAGCAATTTCTTGAACTTTGCCTTCGCCAACGACTGTCTGAGGATGGGGGCGCGATCGTTTTTGGCGCACTGTTTGCAGAACTTGACCCCCGGCGCTTTCCACCAGCCGCGTTATTTCTGCGAGTCCGTCCTCAAAATCCAGCAGAGTCATCTGCTGAGTCATTACACCCACCAGCAGAACCTTGTCTTGGTCTGCATCCACCTGCTTAGCGACAAACTCAGCTTGAAACTCTGCTTCTAGTCCTTCCACCAACTCCTGAAAATCTTGGTCTGCGAGGTCGTCCAAATTCAGCGGTTCTGAGATTGTCCAGGGAAAGTGTTGAGTTTTGATTGGTGAGTTTTGAACTGAAGACTCTTCTATTTCATCAGTTTCATCAGTTTCATCAGTTGCAGATTTTTGTAACTGAGCGCTTAACACGGAAAACTCAAAATTTGGTCGGTCTCCTTGAGGTATCAGGTGAACGAGATAAGTTTCTTGGATGTAACCTGTCGCACCGCCGCCGCGGCGCTGAAATCCTCCGCCGGTCAGCGTCAGCCACACTAGGGCATCTAGGCGCTGAATTGCCATTGCTGTGAGAGCTGCTTCGCTTGGGATTTCTGGCTTCAGGTGGGTGGCGATGCAGCGAATGCCGCTGAGGCGACCTCCGCCGTATCGGGGCAATTCTAGGGGCGAAATTTGGGTTTGGCGGGGTGTACCTACGCCGACGCGAATTACTTGTCCGCGACGGTTGATGTAGGTGCAGATTGGTTTGTCGATTTCGGTGCTGATGGCTGCGACGCGCTGGGCGAATTCTGCCGTGGTGATGCGATCGCCCGGTAGTCGCTGGTGGTAAAGCTTTTCGAGTTGCTTGAGCTGGCTGGACTTTAAACCTTGAAGATTGCCGTAGATGGTTTCGATAACTGTTTCTCCCTCGCGATCTGTGAATCTTATATTTTACTTAACTCCGGGCGATCGTGTTGTGGTTTGAAGTTTAAATTTACCATTCCTGCCATGAGACACTTCCTTTGACAACAGCAGTCTCAACTTGTACTGGTCTTTTGTATCTGCTGATACAGGCGATCGCTAAAAAAAAATCGTTAACAAAACTTAACACATATTTTTGTGTTTCAGAATCCTCCTTTAGACTTGTGTGTATCTTGAGCCTAGAGACAGATAGCAAACTAAAAATTAGGTCGCTACTATGATAAGCGAAACATTGTTAAGGAATGTAAAAACATGGAAACTCGTCCTACTAACGTACCTACAACCACTAATGCTTACAACGGCAAAGATCGCAATGCCTTTTTGTTTGGCTTTAACCCGCAAGCAGAACTTTGGAACGGCCGCTTAGCGATGATCGGCTTCTTAGCTTATTTGCTCTGGGACTTGGCTGGATATAGCGTTCTACGCGACATCCTTCACTTTCTGCCTACCTATATCGCTCGCTAATAACGAGCATTGTTTCCGGTCTGGCAGTATGAGTAAATGCTGCAACTGCCAGACAGGCTAAAAGTTACAAATGGCAGCGAGTACGACTGTGTTAGTTTGTAGCTTGCGTTACTTTTGACTGGCATTAAAAGATTTATTGCTGAGATTTGATGATTGCGGGTGGGGCGAGCTAGCTGGGCAGTGAATATTGAGAGCAAAACAGATATTGATTGTTGAGATGCGATCGCCCCTGCTGTATTTTTGGCAATAAATTTCATCGATAACCTCTGATTGTATATGAAAAATAGGAGCATCAACGATGATTAACTCAAATTTACTGGCAGTAAGTAACTACACAAAATTAATTACATAAAGACTCCTTGCTAGGTAAGGCTTTCACGCGAAATCTCGTGTAATTAATTTTGCACGACTACTTAGTAGAATCAGCTCTGACTGACACAGCATCAGGAAACTGGCAAAAGCCTGTAGTAATGTTTGTTTGCAATCTCTTAGCCTTGCTAGTTCTGAGCCGCATAATTTGGCATCCCCGCGTCGGCCAGAAAATGCCTTTGCCCTTCCCATCTCTGTTTAACAATGTTAGCGTACCGGCATTTCTGGCTTGCATGAGCGCCGGTCATTTGCTGGGAGTATTCACCATTTTGACGCTGAGTATGAACAAGGCTATCTAGTAGCAATTGCGCGGCTGTTTTGGCGATTTCTTGCTGCAATTCGTTGGTTAAACGGCTGACAAAAAATTAGGGGTAAGTGAAAAGCACTCATCTCATGTCCGGTAGCATAACCATAATTAAGCCGCAACTTGGGGCCACCAATGGAAATTTGTCAAACCTCGAACTAACTCTTGCTGTTGGAGTAATTGTTGGCAGCGATTAAATAAAATTTCCTCTAATTCATCAAGATTTTTAAATGTTCGGTTAGCAATAGGCTCATTTGTGAGTGGCCATAGTCTTTCTGCGCCTTTGTAGTTCTGGAGAGTGAGATGGCATTTCTATAATATGAATGCCCTGCGGTACATCAAGTTTTTTAGCGGTATGCCATCGAGCTCGATCCAAAGTCAATACGACTTGTTTATTTTCCCCGACTTCAAAATGTTGGGCGAAATCGGCTAAAACTTGATTAAAAATTTCGGTATTCACAAAAGGTAGAATCCACGCCTTTGTTTCTCCAGATTGTGGGTGAACGAAGCCATACAACCATAACCATTTAAATCGCCAATTTACCGATGCTACGGGTATTGTCCATTCATCTACTCAAATACGTCTAATTATTGGTTTAAGCCCAACTCTATGTTAATCCATTGTCCAAACTTCTACATCGGCGTCTGGGTACTTTTCTTGAACTTGAGTCACCGTTTTTGCTAATTTTTTTTCCATTGTTCCTGTTCCGTAAAGTCTGCTTCCTGATGAGAGGATCGAGGTACTCTCAAACGTAGTCTCATTGCCTTCAAATACTCCCAACCTCGTTGTCTACTAACTGAACGTCCTAATAATTCACTCATCCAATTTGCAACTTTCTGTCCGTTCCAAAGCCCACCAACAGTTGGAGGTGATTGTAGCGCTTGCCATAGTTGTGCTTGTTGTACATCATTCAAAAGTGTATCGGCACCTTGATGTTCATGCCTTTTATCTCCAAGTGATTTTGGACCAATGCGGTTATACCCCCAGACTAGTTCATAAATCCAACTGAGACTGTAACCAGTTATTTGTGAAACCTCTCGGCTACTTCTGCCAGATGCTAATAACCAGATAATTTGGTAATGACTTTTTTCAACAGGGTATGAAGCTTGACGGTAACGCTGTTGTAGTTCTGGTAACGATAGATGTGGCTCAATGCTAATACGTTTTGGCATTGTCAGATAGATGGGTTTTACAAAGGGTATACTTAGCTATTTTACTATGGTTGTACTACCGGACATGATATAACCCCTAATTTTAATTTTCTCTAGAATTGGATGAATAACTGCATCTAAACGAGCAATCGAGAAGCTGGTAAAACAAGCAATCTCACTCACAGATTCTCTTTGCTGAATGAGGCTTTCTAGTCGTCGGAGATAAGCATCCCCTACTTGCTCGTAGGTTGTATGAGAAAACACGAACGTTGCATTGACGTTAATACGATCGCAAATTAGTTGTTCAATCACCCGCAGCATGATTTGAGTGGCTGGGATTCTGAGCATTAAATTACGCCAGCCGACCGAATCCCAGAGAATTTGAGATTCAGCGATCGCACTTTGGGCCTGCAATAGCGAGTGAGGAGGGAGATCAATTTGAACATACCCATCTCGACAGCGAGTCTGAAAATAGGTTTGTTTCAGCAAGTCGGCCGCTAATTGTAGGTCTCGTCTGATTAAATAATCGTATTTATGCCGAGCGGAACACTTGATATTTTGGTTGGCTACTGTACTGAAGTCGATCGCGTATTTCTTCGCTTCAATTGCAGCTTGCAAGCTTTGAAAGTTTGACAGCCTCCCTCGTAGTCCATCGTCATCAATGTAGTCCTGCAACTTACTGTTGGTAATCTGAGATCTTGCACCATTGTCAATAATCCTTTTTTGAACAGGCTTTCCGGCCTGTTCCACAAAGAGTAGATTTTCTTGTGGAACAGGCCGGAAAGCCTGTTCAGCGAGAATAGTGCAAGATGTGAGTAATCCAACTTCGCTCAAAATTATCCAGCCAAACCGATTGTCCCCGTCGCCGCAGCGCCACAAATTCATATCACTTTATGGAATGGGATATAGCCATTTGCGAAATAATTGTGTTAAGCGCGGCATGACCAAATAGGTGAGCAGGATAACAGTCAGACCAGAGATTATCAGAGATGTGAGCAAGGCAGGAAGCCCTGATAGTAGCGGTACCAGCAAACGATTGAGAATAGAAATGGTAAAAAACACTCCCAACCATGTAACTAACGCCATTTTGTAGCGTGGGGGTGGAGCTTTCATCGATTTATTGGGCAGCGTAAACCAGGTTTCCAATCCGGTCAGAGTTTGAATATCTTCTGGGTTTTCAATCAAAGGCTGCAATCGCTCAATCCACTCTCGCCGAACATCAGATTCCAGCCAGGCCTTGAGATTGTCGTAGCAATCGAACTTGAGAATGACCACGTACTCAGGATGAGCGTGATGCTGGGGTCGAATAGTGCTCACACCCAGATGTCCCTTGAATTTTCGTGCATCTGCGGCGATGCCATGAAACCATGCTTCGTAACCTTGCTCGCGCCCCGGTTTCACTACATGAGAGATCACAGCGGTGACTAGATAGTTTTCTTCACTGGTATTGCTGGCCAACGGTTCTTCCAACATAGAATTTAGAGAATTAACTGAGAGAAAAGTTTTATTCAGAAAAACAACCCTAGAGACACCAAATTGCTCGGCAATTTTCGGCAGCACGTCTTGAAACAGAAGGGAGATTAACAAATGCGATCGAGAAGGTTGGGAACGAAGTAGTTGTCACCGCTACGTTTCACATAAAATTGATAACCTAGCGATGACAATATAGCAATCCTAAATGATTTGCTTGCATTATACGCGAGCTTTCTGGCTCGCACTGCAAGGATTCTGGTCTCGCTCGATTTGGTGGCTGATTTAGGATTGCTATATTAACTCAGTTAAACACGAGGTAAATAAAGTAGGCGCTTTCTCACTACTTATTGGGAGATCCAGGATTTGCCGTTGCTGCATAGCTGGTCATCAGGTTTTTGTAGTCAGGAATAAACCCTGCTAACAGACTACCCAGTCCTTCAATATCGTTGCGCCAGTCACGGTGCAATTCACACACAACGCTAAACCAATTGACCAACTGAACTCCAGCACGAGACATTCGATCCCAAGCTGCATAGCGACAGGCTTCATCAAAGGTTCCAGAGGCATCGGTGACAACAAAAACCTCATAACCTGCCTCTAATGCCGAAAGCGCACAAAAAGTAACACATACATCAGTGACAATTCCGGCAATAATCAATTGCTTCTTGCCTGTTGCTTCTACTGCTTTAACAAAGTCCTCGTTGTCCCAAGCGTTGATTTGTCCGGGACGCGGAATAAAGGGAGCATCTGGAAACTTCTCCTTCAGTTCAGGGATGATGACTCCATTGGGGCCTTGCTCAAAGCTAGTTGTCAAAATTGTAGGCAGGTTGAAAAATTTGGCTGCACTTGCCAGCGCCAGCACATTATTTTTGAAGTCGGCGGCACCAATATCACGCACAAGTGAGAACAGTCCAGTTTGATGATCGACGAGCAAAACCGCAGCATTATTCTTGTCTAGACGGTTGTATTTGAATGTAGACATGAGGTATTTTTCCTATTTGGGTTATGGGTGAATGAGCAATTGCAGAATGGAGTCAAGAATCAGAAAGCCTTGAGTTGTACAACTTAAATGTGATTTTTTATTAAAAGCGAAACGTCTATTTCCTCTAAATGGCCTATGGCGTAAGCTGTTGCGGAATGAACTCAGTTTGCAAAATATTACCAAATTTCACCACTCAAGATCCGCAAGTTAAGGGCTGAGTTAGGACTATGTTGTAGCGGGGCAAGACAGGCTCTTGTTTCATATAATTGAGTTTGCATCCCTTCAGGTGTATAATCTATGTGGAACTTTGTATGGCTATCGCCGAGCAGATTTACGAACTCGTCACATCTTTTCCTCAAGACCAAGCCAGAGAGATTCTCACTTTTGCAGAATCTATTCGAGCTAAATATCTAAATGGCAATCAACCCAGCAGTAAAGTCGCTCCAGTGCCTTGGGCAGAACTGCTTTATTCCTTAGCTGCAAGTTCGGGAGAGGGCTTTCCTACCTTGGAGGAGATTTGTGCTAATTCGGGGCAAGACATCCTACAATAGAGGCTTTAGATGTAAGTTTTGGATACCCACATCTTGTTGGGCTGCTTGAATTATCGGTGAGGATAGTAGTAGTTCGCAGTTTGTGTGTTAATATTAGGGATTACGTTTCCTCAATAGCATTTGTTAAGTGCTACTTTGAGGTTGTTAATATCTCTTAATGCTGATGAAGATTAACCTTGAAACTTTTGACCTCACACAGCTCCCAAGAGTAGAAGACGATCGTTTTGAATTCAAATCAAGTCGCACTCCACCCGAGGAGCTCAAGAAGAAACTAAACTGTGCAGTATCAGGCTTTGCCAATGCTGGAGGTGGATGTTTCGTTGTTGGTGTTGATGATAATGGCAATGCTGACAATGGCTTGTCCTTAAAGATTGGGAGACACGATTTACGTGACTGGGTTGATCAGATTGTCAATCAAGTGGTACCAGTTCCTAAATACGACATCAAACTAATATCAGACCCGATGGGACGGGGTGTTATTCAGCCAGATTCAGCCGTTTTGCTCGTTGCCATTCATGAAAGTTATGCTGGACCACACATGGCTCCAGATCAACGCTATTACATTCGAGCAGGTGCTCATACAGTTCCAGCCAAACATTTCATTATTGATGCAATTTGGGCTAAAAGATATTTCTTTAAACCGCGATTGACGCATTTATTTAGGCGCAAACCAGAGCAAGAGCAAACTATCCAACTTGGAATTATTGCACTTACAGACGGTCCAGCAGTTAATGTTAAGATTAACATTTCACCTCTGCCCCAGATGATACAGTTGGGCAGTCTGTTTCCTATCCATATCCCCGTTATCGATCGCATTAATCCATTCTTTTTTGATGTATCAATTTATTACCCAAATAAAGAGCTTTGGGAGAAAGACCTGTATCTTGAAGTAGAGTATTACGATCTAGCCGGAAACTCTTATGTTTATAAAACCAAAATTGAAGTTTCTGGGTCTGTTTCAGCAATTACCAGTGCAAAGGATCACCCTGCAAAAATGGTAAAAGCACTTGAATCAATCAACGAAGTTCTTTTGAAACTCACTATTCCCCGCGAAAATGCAGCTAAACCCAGCTTTGTGTTATCTAAACCAAGCTTTGTGTTATCTAAACCATCGGAAAGTATATTTACAGATATCGAGAATCTGATTCCTGAACTTTTAGCAGAGATGAAAAAAGATTTACGGGAGTATCCAGTTGCCCGTGAGTTCATTATTATGCCCAAAGGTGCAGTTTACAACGGAGACAAAAACAACTTAATTCTTGAGTATTTTTTTGAAGATCATTCTTGGCTGAGGAGTAAACTAAGAATTTTAGAAAATCATGCACTAATTTATGAAATTACTTACAACAATACACTTCGTTTCGTGATTTCTGAGGAATTGGCTACTTACTTAACGAACTGTTAACCGGAGTGGTCTATTCATTTCCTCCCCTTGCCAGCAGCCTAATACTGCGTTGGTACGGACGGAATCAAGGTTTTTGGTGAGGGTTCGAGGCTACTTGCCTCCGCACAACTTCACGGATCTACTTTTTCAAAGGTCAATGACAGGTTGCTCAAAATCTTGCCAATGTCTCCCCTCAAGGAATGGACTTGCACTCGCGAAGCGCTGCTGCCAAGCGCCGATCGCAGATTGGTATTGATGATTATGCTAATGCCCCTAACACTTTCAAGGTCGCTTTTTGAGCGATCGTCAATCCCGTTGCCCCTTGAATATTCATGCCTTCATACAGCCGATCGCCCATCAACGTCCTAATACAGCCACCAGTTACGACATCCCACAGTTTTATTGTGCGAATGATAGATTACGTCTTTTGGGCAATGATATAAACATGATTTTGAGGATACTGGTCATATTCGAGATGGCGGCAGGTGCAATGATGCTCAACCAGAATTTGCAGGAAAGTATCTACACCCAAAGTGCTGTAATCAAAGTCTTGACCTTGAAATGCTCCCGAAACCTCGCTGCTTGTATGTCCGCCGCCACAAGTGAACAGGATCACTCCATTTGGTTCAAGCGCATCGGATAGCTTTTGTATCACAGGCGCTTGCTTGTTGATTGGCAGATGAAACGTGCTATCCCACGCTGCAATCAGGCTGTAAAGTTTCGGCGGCAGCCAATCACAAATGTCTTCCCGGTAAAACGTGATTTCTGGATGTAGCTGCTGGGCTAAATCGATCATTTCGCTAGAAATATCAAGTCCTTCAGGCCCAAATCCATGCTTGGATAAACTGTTAATAAAACGTCCGCTGCTTCCACACCCGACATCAAGTGCTGCGTGCTGGTTAGAAGTAAATTTTATCGCCCGTTCTAATTGGGCAATCCCGTAGGTTGAATCTTGATGCTCAGTTTGCCACCATTGGGCAATTCGGTCGTAGCGGGCCGATGTATCATTGGGCTCCATAGAGTGACCTCATAAAACCTTGGAAAATCGAGATATGATGCAGGCGGTCGCACCCTACAACTATAACGAGTGACAGTTAGCCTTAACCCAGGGAATAAAATTTTTCGTTTCAATTTCGGGCTGTCAGTGGGAAAGTGGGGATTTCGGTTGCAGATTCGGGCAGAGGGGGGCGCAGACAAAGATAAACTAGCGGCCCTAACAGCGGAAGTAGAGAGACTGCCCAAAAAATGCGATCGTCCGAGAGTCCGCGGCGTGCCATGTCGTCTCCCAAAAGTGAGGGAAATATTACAGCCATCAAGAAACAATCCCAAGTTATTAAATGCACAAAAGGAATTGACTGCCACTGCCTGACATAATCTGCCCAATCTCCATTTAACCAAGCCCAAGCTAACAGCCATATAGTAGTTAGTAAAAGTACAATGCCTGTCCAGCGGGAGTCTGATATTTTGAGCAACATATCTTTGCGGCCGGAAAATTGTGGCTGGGGCTGGCGGAGGAGTAAGTAAGGAATTAGGCCGATGATACCGGCGCCGTTGGAAGCGAGGAAAGCAGGCCAAGCGGATATATTTTGGGTTTTCTCATCAATAAATAGGAGGCAAGCGTAGACCATCGGCCACACTCCCATGAGAGCGAATACGGTGACAAGGTAGGGGTTAATTCCTTCTAGCTGCAACTTGAGCATTTTTTCAATAACTGTTAGCGTTCCGGGTCGATCGAGAGGAGCTAGCAGCAAGGTGTAGGCAATAAATGTTCCCCACAGCAACCACAGAAACAGTTTTGTTTTCATCAGATATAACGAGTAGTGGAACCCGACTAAACTAAATTATGGTAAAGTAGCGGCCGAGTTAGCGGCGTCTATCTTAGGTCATAAGCAGTACGATTGGAACAGCGGCTGCAAACCCGGTTTTAGTTCGGGGATGAAATGCTCTACAGCAGCCGATCCTTACTTTAGGCAGACGCAGGGGCCACGTCAGGAGAGATACATTTTAAAGAATCGGTTGTTTTCATTACACAACCCCTTAGAAGAAAGAGGAGTTTCAGCGATGAACTTAATATCTGTAGAGGAACTCAAAGCACTGGTACAACAATCTCCTGGATTGTGCGTTTCAATTTATATGCCAGTCGCTCAAGGAACAGAAATTCAACAAAATCCGATTCGGTTCAAAAATTTAATCAGAGAGGCTGAAGACAAAATAGTAGAGTACGGATTTGACAAAAAAGAAGCTGCGGAATTCCTAGAGCCAGTCCGAGCAGAAATTGACCAGGAAAACTTTTGGGAAAATCAAAGCAACCTGCTGGCGATTTTTGTCGGTTCGGGATTTTTCCGCTACTATACCTGTCCGGTGAATTTTGAAGAATTAGTGGTTGTGAGCGACAATTTTCACGTCAAACCGTTGATGCCTATGCTGACAGGAGATAATTTATTTTATGTTTTAGCTCTGAGTCAGAAGGAAGTGAGGCTGATTGAGTGTACGGCTTACAGTGCTAGGGAAGTTGAAGTTGAAAACTTGCCGAAAAGCCTTGAGGAGGCTCTGCAATATGACCCGACAGCTAAAGATGGTCAGTTTCGGATTGCTACTTCAAAAGGAGGCACTAATAATTCTTTTCAGCAGCCGGGAAGTTTTCACGGTCAAGGAAGTCCAGATCGAGATGAGCCGCAGCACGAAATATTGCAGTATTTCCACATAATCGATGGGGCGCTGCACAATTATTTACGCAATAAAAAAGCTCCTTTAGTGTTAGCTGGAGTTGAGTATTTGCTCCCGCTTTACCGAGAAGCCAATACCTACCCGCATTTAGTTGAAGAAGGAATTACAGGCAGTCAGAAACTTCTCAAGCCGGAAGAGTTGCGGGCGGAAGCTTTGCCGCTGGTGGAACCTTTGTTTTTGCAGGCTCAGTCAGAGGCGATCGCACAATACCACGATCTCACAGGAAGCGATAAAATTTCTGCTGATTTGAAAGAAGCTGTTTCGGCTGCTTATTTTGGACGGGTCGATCGACTATTTGTTGCTCTTGGCGTTCAGCAGTGGGGTACTTTTGATCCCGATACGAACGCGGTGCAAATCCACCCAGATGCAGAATTGGGCGACGAAGATTTGTTGAATGCGGCAGCAATTCAAACTATTCTCAACGGCGGAACTGTTTACGCGATGCCGCCGGAACAAGTGCCGGCCGAGGCGCCTTTAGCTGCTATTTTCCGCTATTAATTTACCAGGTTTAAACCAATGGAATCTACTTCAATGACAAATTCCGACAAACAAAACCAAACTAACACCAGCGATACCGAACGCTGGGCTTCGTTAATAGGTGGCGGGGCGCTGGTGCTGTTTGGTTTGTCGCAGCGTTCTTTGAGAGGTGCTTTGCTGGCGGTTGCGGGTGGCGGTTTGGCTGCGCGCGGGCTGGGGGTTGCTGAGGGTTTGCAGTCGGCTGTAGATGCGAATCAAAGCATTAAAGTTGAAAAGACGGTGACGATCGACAAACCGGCTGATGAATTGTACCGTTTCTGGCGCGATTTTGAGAATTTGCCTCGGTTTATGAAGCATCTCAAACACGTTACGGTAATAGATGACAAGCGTTCTCACTGGATTGCCAGCGCGCCGATCGGCAATAGTGTAGAATGGGATGCAGAAATTGTCCGCGAAGAAGAAAATCGGTTAATTGCGTGGGTGTCTGTGGAAGGCGCTGAAGTTGAGAATTCGGGTTTTGTGCGCTTTCAACCGGCACCAGCAGGACGCGGTACTGAGGTCAAAGTTGCGATCGAATACAACCCTCCGGGCGGTGCGATTGCTGGTGCAGCGGCTAAACTATTTGGCGAAGCACCAGAACAGCAAATTGCTGACGATTTGCGCCGGTTTAAGCAGTTTATGGAAACTGGGGAAATAGCTACGACGGCCGGTCAATCTTCGGGCCGCAATTAATAAGTTCGATCGCGTCGGGTAAATTAATTGTAATTCCGCTCCGGGGCTGGTTTTACCAACAATCCAAGATTCAAATCCACAATAGACCTCTGGCAAAAGTTTTTTTCATCAATTTATAGGGCAGGCGAGACACCCCACAATAAAAAATGATTCTTGTGGGATGGGCCGGAAAGCCCGCCCTAGTTATTTTTGCAAGAGGTTATTAAGAATTCAGTTGAACTTCGGGAACTAAAACGCGGCCGCTGTAACCCGCACGCTGGTATCGATCGATCGCCTCTGCTGCGATAACATCCGTTTTACCTGTCTCGACGAGCGCAACGCAAGCACCGCCAAAACCTGCACCTGTCAGCCTTGCACCGAAGACTCGGGGGATTGACTGCAAGATGGCCGCCAGCGTGTCTGCAGCGGGCACTGAAACTTCGTAGTCGTCGCGCAAACTCGCGTGGGAAGCATTCATTAACTCACCGAAACGCTTTGCAGACAAAGATTTTACTGCTTGCAGCACGCGGTTGTTTTCGGTGATGACGTGGCGCGATCGCCTTCTGAGGGGTTCCGGCAATACTTCGACTGCTTTGGGCTCGGCGATATCCCTGAGAGCTTGAACTCCCAATATCCGGGCGCATTCCTCGCACTCAGCGCGCCGCTTGTTGTAGCCGCTTCCTGCTGCTAGTTGGTGGCTTTCGCCGCTGTCAATTACTAAAATTTCTGTGCCTGGGGGAAAAGGTATCGGGCGGTATTTGAGGCTGCGGGTGTCGAGAAATAGCATGGTGTTGGTGTCTGCTAAACTCGATGCCATTTGATCCATGATGCCGCAGTTCAAACCGGCATAACGGATTTCGGCTAGCTGTCCGATTTGAGCTAGCCGCACGTCGTCTAGGGGGATGTTGAGCAAAGCGCGCATTCCTCTGAGGGTGGCTATTTCTAATGCGGCGCTGCTGGACAAACCTGCGCCGATCGGCACGTTGGAGGTAATGTAGAGATTTATTGGCGGTATTTTGTATCCTTCTTTTTCTAAGAGTCTGAGGCAGCCACAGATATAAGTGACGAATGTTTGCGGTATAGTATCGTCGTCTGAAAAATTTATGAGTTCGTCATATTCTGCTGAATAAAAATGGTGGCGATCGTCGCTGCTGAAGCCAATTTGTACTGTGGTGCGCTGGGGAATTGCCGTCGGAAGTACAAATCCGTCGTTGTAGTCTGTGTGTTCGCCCAACAGGTTTACTCTTCCAGGCGCGCTAGCTTGGGTTCTGGGTAATGTACCAAATACTCGTTGGAAATTCATACCATTTAAAAATTGAAGAATTTAAGAATTGAAAATTTATAAGTTACTTACTCCATAAAGGTTTGGAGGTTGCCGATAGTTGTTTTTTTTGGGCAAACTAATTTCATTTTTGGGGAATTGGGAATTGGGAATTGGGAATTGGAGATAAATAAACTTATTTTTTATCGTTTATTTTTTTATAGTGCCCAAGCTTTTTGCTGAATTCAACCCATGTTAACAAAAATCAACATGATTGTAGGTGGGGAAAAAATATGAGGTTGTGATAGAATGACAGGCTAAGATTTCTCCCAGCAATTCAAAAAATGCGATCGACCAGACCCCGGAAACAGTTTGCTCAACATTGGCTCAAAAGCGAGAAAGCCTTAGATAAGATTGTCAAAGCAGCGAATTTAGATGGTTCTCGCGTCCTGGAAATCGGGCCGGGCACTGGGATTCTGACTCGGCGCTTGCTGCCAGAAGCTGAGTCTGTTGTTGCTGTGGAGATCGATCGAGATTTGTGCCTAAAACTAGCCAAGCAACTAGGCAAAATTGACAACTTTTTATTGCTACAAGGCGATTTCCTGGAAATGGAATTAGAGGCTGAACTAATAGCCTTTCCCAAATTCCAAAATCCCAATAAAGTTGTTGCCAACATTCCCTATAATATCACCGGCCCCATCCTGCAAAAACTGTTGGGAACGATATCTGCGCCTGCTGCTAAACCTTTCGATGCGATCGTGCTGTTAGTGCAGAAAGAAGTCGCCCAAAGGCTTTACGCTAAACCTGGTTCGACAGCTTTTGGCGCTTTGTCGGTGCGGGTACAATATTTAGCAGAATGCGAGTTAGTTTGTGATGTGCCTTCTAGAGATTTTTATCCGCCTCCAAAAGTCGATTCTGCTGTGGTGCGGTTGCGTCCTAGACAGATAGAAACTGCGGCGGTTAATCCGCGCTATTTGGAGAATTTAATCAAGTTGGGATTTGGCAGCAAGCGCAAGATGCTGCGAAATAATTTGAAAGGATCTGTCGATTTAGATAAACTCCTTCAATTGTTAGAAAAATTACAGATAAATCCTCAATCTCGCGCGGAAGATTTGAGCGTGGCTCAATGGGTAAATTTGAGCAATAATTTGTTTTCGGATGACTGATGGCGAATGACTGAGCTTGCTCAGCATTTAAATTATATCTCAAAAAACAATCAAACCGCGAGTGGGGTAGGCCCCAAAGCCGGCCGGAAATATTCACTTTAAATGCAGTACAGCTTAATGACTGATGGCTGATGGCTGATGGCTGATGACTTTCAATTGTTCAATAATTCTTTAACGCTAATCGGAATTTTAATAATAAATTCCGTACCCTGTCCCGGTGCTGAAATACACTCCAATTCTCCTTTGTGTCTTTCGGTGATAATTTGATAGCATATCGACAAACCCAGTCCCGTACCTTTACCTACAGGTTTAGTTGTAAAAAAAGGATTAAATATCTGCTCGACTACATCCTCGGCGATTCCCGAACCATTGTCAAAAATCCCGATTTCTACACATTTTTCGTTTACAATTTGGGTAGAAATTCTGATGAATTTGAGATGATTTTTGCTGACAACTTGGGTATTTTTGTTATTTTCCTCAAAGGCATCAATAGCGTTGTTGAATATATTTATAAAAACCTGATTTAGCTGTCCGGGATAGCACTCTACTTTCAGTAAATTGCCGTAGTTTTTAATAACTTCAATGCCGGGAAAACCGGGTTTGGGATTCAGCCTGTTTTGCAACATCATCAGGGTACTGTCAATACCTTCGTGAATGTCAGCTAATTTCATTTCTGCTTCGTCAAGCCTCGAAAAAGTCCGCAGCGACTTGACAATATCGCGGATTCTGTCGGTTCCTGTTTTCATGGAAGTTAAGATTTTTGGCAAGTCTTCTCTGATAAAATCTAAATCCAGAGATTGAAGTTTTTGTTTAACTATCGGTATGGGATTGGGATAGTGTTGTTCGTAGATATCGGCCAGTTCAAGTAGATTCTTTGCATACTCGCCAGCGGGAGTTAGATTGCCGTAAATGAAGTTGACTGGATTGTTGATTTCGTGGGCGACGCCAGCTACTAATTGCCCCAGAGATGACATTTTTTCGCTTTGAATTAGCTTGGCTTGAGTCTGCTGCAATTCTAACAAAGTTTGTTCTAGGTTGAGAGTTTGTTTTTTGAGTTGTTCCGTGCGTTCTTCAACTCTAATTTCTAGTTCGTCTTTTGCTTTTTTGAGGGCTGTTTCTGCTGATTGGCGCTCGACTATTTCTGATTGAAGGAGGCTGTTTGCTACTTCTAACTGGGCGGGACTGGGAAGGGCTAGGGCTTGCGGGATCAAGTCTACTAAAAGTATGGCTGTAATGAAGGAAATGGTGGCGGTAATTGCTTTGATAGTTCCTGAAAGCCAATAGGTAGGATGCCACAGCGTCCAGACTTCAAATATGTGAGTGATCCCGCAGGCGACGATAAAGGCTCCAAACATGGCAAAGATCCAGTCAAAGGGTAAATCTTTGCGTTGGGAAATAAAATAAATTAGTGTAATCGGGATGGAAAAATACGCTATTGCAATGATCGAATCTGAGGCTACGTGAAGCCAGACTAACTTGGTCTGCCAGAGATAGCAGTGCCCGTGAGGAATAAATGACCCCGAACTAAAAAAAGTTTTCCACATTTCCTGCATAATATTTCCTTTGAGTTGTGAGAAAATGGACTCTGACTTGTATCAATTAATTTCAACCAGGTGTTTCTTTCACCTGCGGCTTAATCACCTATGCGTTCCTATTCTCTCTTAGCTTCCGCAAAAATCAATCTGTATTTGGAAATAATAGGCGATCGCCCCGACGGATATCACGAACTGGCGATGGTACTTCAAAGCATAGATTTGGCCGATCGAATTGACTTGCGGGCGATCGGTACCGACACGATTCGCGTGCGCTGCGATCACCCGCAAGTTCCTCCTGATAAAAATAATTTGGCTTACCGGGCGGCGGATTTGCTGGCGCAGCAATTCCCCGATGCTTTGGCCAAATACGGCGGAGTCGAAATTGCGATTCACAAGCAGATTCCGGTGGCGGCGGGGCTCGCCGGCGGTTCTGCAAATGCGGCTGCGGTTTTAGTCGGGATGGATTTGCTTTGGCAATTGGGACTCACTCAGTCGGAGTTGCAAGAGTTGGGGGGAACTTTGGGTTCGGATGTGCCTTTTTGCATTGGTGGAGGTACGGCTTTGGCAACTGGTCGCGGGGATAAACTGTCGCCACTGCCGGATTTGGGAGGTTTTTCTGTGGTGCTGGCGAAGTACCGCAATCTCAGTATTTCTACGGCATGGTCGTATCAAACTTATCGCCAGCAGTTCAGTAGTTCCTATTGTGGATCGGAGGATTTGGACTGTCGCCGGGAACGGCTGCATTCGGGGCCGATGGTGGGGGCGATCGCCCAAAAAGATCGATCGAAAATTGGTCAATTGCTGCACAACGATTTAGAAAAAGTGGCTTTACCCGTGTACCCGCAGGTGTTGCAGTTGCGGGAAGCATTTGAGTCTGCGGGGGTTTTGGGAACGATGATGTCGGGTTCCGGGCCGACGGTGTTTGCACTCTGCGAGTCTCAAGAGCAGGCTCAGCAGATTGTGGAACGGGTGAAAAGTGCGATCGCTTCTCCCGATTTGGATTTTTGGGTAGCAAATTTTAGCAATACTGGGATTCGGATTTGTTCGGAGGGAAACGATACAAAACCGCCGATTGCGAGGGTGTAACTCACAGGTGGTGCGATCGCCCGTTAAAGGCCAATTAGGGCGATCGACCCCGATATATCTAACTTCGCGCAGAGTCTATTGAGATCGAATAACTGATAAAATGCCATCAAACACGGATTTTTGTTTTGGTGAATTAACCACAGCGCTAAAATCTCACATCTCAAATCTAAAATTGCAATGGCTGATTTAACTAATCCAAATTCTAATTCCCAACCTCTAAATTCTGCTGGAGATGCAGCGCCTGCATCTTCTCGGCAGCCTACGGTTTTGCGGTGCGTAATAGGTTCGCTGATCGCCAGCGCCTTCGCTTATGGTTTGTATTCGCTAACTATGTCGATCGCTCTAAGTTTTGCTAGCAAGCCGGTGCATTCCAGCAATATTACCGTGCTTAAAATTAGTGTTGCCGTGCGAACTTTGGTAGTCGGAATGGTGGCTTTGGGTACAGGCGTATTTGGGCTGGCGGCTGTCGGTTTGATGCTGCTGGGTTTGCAAATTTTGATTCAAAAGCTGGTGAAACAACCCACAAGTTGAAGTCTGCAGATTGAAACCATCGGGCCAAACAAACTCTCGTCCAGCAAAAACTGAATAGTAAGATCGAAGCAATGGAATTATTTACGATCGGACACTCAAATCAGAGTATTGAATCGTTTCTTTTGCTGCTGCAAAAACACGGAATAACAGCGGTTGCGGACGTGCGTTAGCGAAGCCCTCGAAGAGGATCGCATCCTTTCAGCCGCTATTTACCTCATTTCAATAAATCAGAAATTGCTGCTTTTTTGTCAGAGGTCGGCATTCAATATGTTTTTTTAGGTAAAGAATTGGGTGCGAGGCCGGAAGATTTAAGCTGTTATGATACTGAGGGTAAAGCTTTGTACGATCGCATAGCAGCAACTCCTCTATTTTCCGCCGGAATTCAGCGCTTGCTCAAAGGCGCAGCAAACTTTAAAATCAGTTTAATGTGTGCGGAAAAAGACCCGATAACTTGTCATAGGACTATTTTAGTTTGCCACAAACTCAAAGCATTTAATTTGCAAATTAAGCACATTCTGTTCGATGGAAATTTAGAATCGCACCAGGATTTAGAAGCAAGACTTTTGAGCAAGTTTAACCAAGCAAAAAACTACGAGCTGCCAATTCAGTTAAGTTTGTTTGAATTAGCACCTCAAGTTCAGGATGAAATAGTTGATTTAGAAACAGCTTATTATCGTTACGGATTGACAAGGGCATATATCAGCAAATAAGGCAATTATCGGCTATACATTCTTTGTTTTTGATGAATTCTAGCAGCAACTCTTGACATTTCATACATTGGACAGTATCGTAGGGCGATCGGCGCGCACCATAGCGTTAAAAATTTTATTCTAGATTTAACGTTCTTCGTGGTATAATTCTTCCGCACTGTAGCAGAAAGGGGTGCTTTTTTATGAAAGCAGAATTTTATTATGACTGTCACAAATATATTTGCAGTTTAGTTCAAGTTGATTTTGTTAAAGAATTAAAAATTAAAAATCATCAAGGTTTTGTGTTAGCTGTTAAGCAAGGCGAAAAGATTGGGCTTTTGGGAAAAAGTCGCCATAATGCTAAACAAATTGATGTTTCTAAGCCGCATTTTTATAATGTGATTAAAGCAGCTATGAGCGCTTTGGAATTAGAAACGAGAAATGAGGTGATATTAGAGAGGAATCGCACGATTGCTGATGGTGAAGATATGATTCAGCAGCAAAACCGAGAAATTCGTCTTTTGAATGAACAGCTTAGAATTCAAGCGATTAAAATTGAACAGTTGTTAAGGGAAAATCAGCAGTTATCGGCGCAGCTTGTAGAGAAGGAAATTAGAGAAACTCAAATTACTCTAGCCAGCCAGGAAAATTTAGCGCAGGTGGGAATTCAGGAGGTAAGTGGAGAAGCTGAAATTAGTCAAGAAATTGATGATTTGCCGATTATAGATTCTGGGTTAGAGGTGCATTTAATCGAAAATCAGCAGGATTTGGAGGAGGTTGAGATAGCGGAAGCAATCAGCGAGGGCGGTGTTGAAGTTGTTGATTTAGAAATTATAGAAGAAGTAGACGCTACATTAGAACTTGCAGGAGCTGAAAGTGAAATTAAGCACCTACCGAAAAGGGGTTCACAGAGAAAGACGAGAAAGAAATAATCAAAAAGTTTAAGGTTTTTTTAAGGCTCAAAGGTTCGCAGTTAGGACTTCAGTCCTTTTTAAATGCGGACTAAAGTCCACACTACGAACCTTTTATACTTTATTATGGGTTGGGATTTTGCAAAATTTCTCTGATTCTTGTCCGAAATAGACGCACGGCGGATCTTTGTCCGATCGCCCTGCTTTGTTCAATGAATGCGGGTATTTCTGCGATCGGCAAAAAAGGAAAAGCTATACTTTGAGCCACAGCTTCGTATTTTCCCTCTACAAGTTGATAAACTTCCAGAGTTTCGCGGCGATATCTCCAAATTTCTGGAACTCCCAAAGCGGGGCGGGTTTTGCCTTGATAAAGTCGCTTTTATCAGATAATTTTAGCTAAACTTGCCCCTACAAGATACTATGTTTTTTTTGCAGTAACTACTTGTCCTAGCATTTTTAGTCTGGCTTTTTCAGCTATTAGGTAATCCGATACCCAAAATCGATCGACAGACATCAGAATAGCTACAGATATAAAAATATAAATATTCTCTCCCATTTCCTGCGTTGGCAGCAAACCAAACAATTCGTCAAATTCCTTGACATCTGCTAAAATTTTATCAAAGTCCTTGACAAGTTCGTCCGGGTAGATGCAGTGAATTGCTCCACAATCTTCATAATAGGCTTCTTAGTCGGGGAAAAATTGTGACGGTTTGAGTTCTTCCAGCAGGTAATCTAGTTTTTGAAACTCTTCTTCCAAAACAATGGCGGCGATGTCTTCCCCGGCTTGCTGTAAGATAATTCGATCGCCCTTTTGCATGACTCGTTTAATTATCTCGATCGCATTTTTGCAAAAATTCTCAACAGTTAAGCGAAAAAAACCCTCGCAACTGGCCAATTTTTCCCCCGCAGCATCGCCCGCAGCCAAATTTTGACAATTATCTAGGGCGATCGGTAAAATCACAGGTGCGATGGCTACGCCCCGGCTTGCGCCTACGAACTATTGTCACTAACATTAAATCCTTCAGTCATCAGCAGTTCCCCAAGATAGGCATAATTGTTGAGAATATTGCACAATAGATCAAAATGTAAACATATAGCACCTACGTCTTTTTACCGCCGATGAATAGCAGATTTCTCGATCGACTCCACCACCCCTCGCGCCCCGTCATCGTCTTCGACGGCGCAATGGGAACCAACCTGCAAGTCCAAAACCTCACCGCAGAAGACTTCGGCGGCAAAGAATACGAAGGCTGCAACGAATATCTCGTGCACACCAAACCGGAAGCCGTCGCCACCGTGCACAGGGGATTCCTCGAAGCAGGCGCTGATGTCATAGAAACAGACACCTTCGGCGCTGCTTCCATCGTGCTCGCCGAATACGATTTAGCAGACAAAGCATATTATCTCAACAAAACAGCGGCAGAACTCGCCAAGGGAATCGCCGCCGAATTTGACACGCCAGAAAAACCGAGATTTGTCGCAGGATCGATCGGGCCAGGCACCAAATTGCCAACATTAGGACACATCGATTTCGACACGCTAACCGCCGCTTTTACCGAACAAGCAGAAGGACTTTATGACGGCGGCGTTGACTTATTTCTTGTCGAAACTTGTCAAGACGTGCTGCAAATTAAATCAGCATTAAATGCTATTGAAGAAGTATTTAAGAAAAAAGGTGCGCGGATTCCATTAATGGTATCAATCACAATGGAAGCCACCGGCACGATGTTAGTCGGTTCAGACATCAGCGCCGCCCTCGCCATTTTGCAACCCTATCCCATAGATATTTTAGGATTAAACTGCGCCACCGGGCCCGATCGCATGACGGAACACGTCAAATACCTTTCCGAACATTCGCCCTTTGTAATTTCCTGCATTCCCAACGCCGGTTTACCCGAAAACATCGGCGGCCACGCGCACTACAAACTCACGCCAATAGAATTAAAAATGGCCTTGATGCGCTTCGTCGAAGACTTAGGCGTGCAAGTCATCGGCGGCTGCTGCGGCACCCGCTACGATCACATCCAACAACTATCAGAAATTGGCGAAACTCTCACACCCAAAATTCGCGAATTTTCTTGGGAACCGGCCGCTGCTTCAATTTATAGCGCCCAACCCTACGAACAAGAAAATTCTTTCTTAATTGTCGGCGAAAAACTCAACGCCAGCGGTTCCAAAAAATGCCGCGATTTGCTAAACGCCGAAGATTGGGACGGTTTAGTAGCAATGGCTAGGGAACAAGTGCGAGAAGGTGCCCACGTTCTCGATGTCAACGTTGATTATGTCGGGCGCGACGGCGTGCGCGACATGAAACAATTAGTTTCCCGCGTGGTGACTAATGCAACTCTGCCCTTAATGTTGGATTCCACCGAGTGGGAAAAGATGGAAGCGGGGTTAAAAGTTGCGGGCGGCAAATGTTTGCTGAATTCTACTAACTATGAAGACGGAGAACCGCGCTTTTATCAAGTTTTGGAATTGGCAAAAAAATACGGCGCAGGGATAGTAATCGGGACGATTGATGAAGATGGGATGGCCAGAACTGCTGGCCAAAAATTTGCGATCGCCCAACGCGCCTATAACGCCGCCGTCGCCTTCGGAATTAGCGCTGAGGAAATCTTTTTTGACCCCTTAGCTTTGCCCATTTCCACCGGGATTGAAGAAGACCGAAAAAACGGCAAAGCTACCATCGAATCAATCCGCCGCATTCGCCAAGAATTGCCCGGTTGTCACGTAATTTTGGGAGTTTCTAATATTTCCTTCGGCTTGAATCCGGCGGCGCGGCAAGTTTTGAATTCCATGTTTTTGCACGAAGCGATGCAGGCGGGGATGGATTCGGCTATTATCAGCGCTAACAAGATTTTGCCGATCGCCAAAATCGACCCCAAACACCAAGAAATCTGCCGTAAACTGATTTACGACGAGAGAGAGTTCGACGGCGAAATTTGCGTTTACGACCCCTTGGGCGACCTGACAACGGTGTTTGCTGGCAAAACTACCAAGCGCGATCGGACAGAAGACGCAAACCTCCCCGTAGAAGAACGCCTGAAGCAGCACATCATCGACGGCGAACGAATTGGACTCGACATCCAACTCGCCAAAGCATTAGAAACCTATCCGCCGTTGCAAATTATCAATACCTTCTTGCTAGACGGAATGAAAGTAGTCGGAGAATTGTTCGGTTCGGGACAAATGCAGCTACCGTTTGTATTGCAGTCCGCAGAAACCATGAAAGCGGCCGTTGCCTATTTAGAACCGTACATGGAAAAGTCAGAATCCGGGGATAATGCCAAAGGCACATTCCTGATCGCGACTGTTAAAGGCGACGTTCACGACATCGGCAAAAACTTGGTTGATATTATCCTATCAAACAACGGCTACCGAGTGATTAACTTGGGAATAAAACAGTCGGTTGACAACATCATCGAAGCCTACGAAAAGCACAAAGCCGACTGTATTGCAATGAGCGGTTTGCTGGTGAAATCCACCGCATTCATGAAAGAAAATCTCGAATCATTCAACCAGAAAGGAATCACCGTTCCCGTGATTTTGGGCGGCGCAGCTTTGACTCCCAAGTTTGTGCATGAAGACTGCCAAAACACGTATAAAGGTAAAGTAATTTACGGCAAAGATGCGTTTTCTGACTTGCATTTTATGGAGAAACTCATGCCAGCCAAATCTGCTGGTAACTGGGAAGATTTGCAAGGATTTTTAGATGAAGTAGGGCAAGAAAATAAGACGGTGAAAGCAGCTAAAATTTCGGCAGAAACTGCTGTAGAAGATGCTGGAAAAGCAGATATTCCGGTGGTGATTGATACCAAGCGTTCCGAAGCAGTTGCTGCAGATATCGATCGCCCAAATCCTCCTTTCTGGGGAACAAAACTGTTGCAGGGAGAAGAGATCCCCTTTGAGGAGATTTTCTGGCACTTAGATTTGCAAGCCTTAGTTGCCGGTCAGTGGCAGTTCCGCAAGCCAAAAGACCAATCGCGGGAAGAATACGATGCTTTTTTAGCGGAAAAAGTTTATCCGATATTGGAGGAATGGAAACACAAAATTATTGCCGAAAAGCTATTGAATCCCCAAGCAATTTACGGATATTTTCCCTGTCAAGCAGAAGGCAATTCTTTGTATTTGTACGATCCCGAAATTATGAGTAACGGGCAAGATTTATCGACACCCGCAGCAACATTAACGTTTCCCCGCCAAAAATCGGCGCGCCGGCTGTGTATTGCGGACTTCTTCGCGCCGAAAGAATCGGGTAAAATAGATGTATTTCCGATGCAAGTAGCGACAGTGGGAGAAGTTGCTACAGAGTACGCGCAAAAGCTATTTGCTAACAATCAATATACCGATTATCTCTACTTTCACGGGTTAGCGGTGCAGACAGCGGAAGCCGTGGCAGAATGGACTCACGCGCGGATTCGGCGCGAATTGGGCTTTGGTAGCGAAGAACCGGACAATATTCGGGATATGCTAGCGCAGAGATATCGCGGTTCGCGGTACAGTTTTGGCTATCCTGCTTGTCCGAATATGGCGGATCAGTACAAGCAACTGGAATTGTTAAAGTGCGATCGGATAAACTTGTACATGGATGAAAGCGAGCAGCTTTATCCCGAACAATCCACCACTGCAATTATTACCTATCACCCAGCGGCTAAATACTTCACCGCCTAATTTGTAGGGTGAGGAATGCCCAAATTATACTCGTTACTCGTTCCCCGGTTATACCTGGTAACGAGAAAATTCACCCTGCTTGTTAAGGTGAATTTTGGGGGTTCTAGACTCAGCTACAACCGACATTTATTATGGATTTTAGTGTTAAGTTGTCATATCAAATCCGGTAGCATCGGAATTACAAAATCGAGTCAGATCAAATCCGCGCTTCATACTTCTGTATTCATCTCTCTCTCTTGTCTTCCTCTGTGTTCTCTGCGCCCTAGTAAGGTTAAATCATTCCGATGCTACCGGAAACGATATCACCAACGGGTAGAGCCTGCGAACGAGAAATGCCCGATGGCCGATTCCCAATTCCCGAACTCTGTCTTACGAGTAATTCCGGGGAGTGCGCGCGCCGGCAGATGCTCCTGCCATTGAAGCAACCAAACCCAATAGGGAACCGAACAAAAATGACCAGCCAGCTTTGGCGGCATTTTCTGCAATATTGCGAGTATCTTGAGCAGATACGTTAGGCGCTTGGTTCGGCAGATTGACCGCGCCTTGCTGGGCTTGATTAATCACTTCTCCCGCATTCGCAGCTACTACGCCAAAAGTACCGGCTACGCCGTTTGCTAACAGCCAAGAGCCAATTGTTAAGGTAGTTGCCCACAAAATTGCCCCGTTCAAAAGTGCGGTGCTGCGGTTCATCGGGCCGCAAGCCCGAGCTGTTACCCAGCCGCCAACGCCTAAGCTAATTAGCAAACTGATGATTGACCAAATTCCTACCCCAGTACCCACGCTGCCGGCAATAGTGCGCGGTGCTCCTGAATTAGCGATGTTGCTTAAGCCGATCGCCGCGCCCAATGCACTTAAAGCTAATTGGGTGGCGATCGAAATTACCAAACCTGAAAATATCGGGCCCCACCGCACTCGATCGTGATATTCCATCACTGAATTCACCACCACCGGTTCGGTAACAACGTTATCGGCAGGTCTATTTACGTATGACATATGTTTTTTTTTCCTCTGAGAGTTGCTTTAATTTTTAACAATCTTTCCCTTAAGCATTGATTGTGGCTGAGATTGATAAAAAATATATCTGCCTGGGGAAATAACCAGCATCTACGTCTGAGGAAGGAAATACAAAAGTCATCAGCCGTCAGCCAGAAGCTATTAGCTAATGACTGATGACTGATGGCCGATCGGGCAATAAGTATTTTATCCAGTTAAAAAAGTTCGCGGATGTATAGAGGTAAGACAGCTTAACGCAATCTTACAGCCGTTCCGACTGCAGTAATCAGCAGCAAAGCTCCCGAAGAGTCTACATTAATCGTGCCGGTATCAACTTCCACCCCGATGACGGCATTAGCACCGAGACGCCCGGCCCGTTTTTCCAGTTCCGCGAGGGCATCTCGCTGTCCTTTGAGAAACACTTCCTCATAACTGCCGGTGCGCCCGCCGATGATGTCGCGAATCCCCGCGAAAAAATCTCGCAGGGCGTTGGTGCCGTAGACCACCTCAGCAGTTACAATTCCCAAGTAAGATTGAATTTCTGCTCCTTGGATGATATCAGTTGTTGTTACAATCATCAGTTGCCCTCAAGTGCGAAAATTTTGAGTGAGTCGAGTTCTGTAGATTTACTACATCTCGCTGTTCCAAGATTCCAGCCAAACCCTAAGCTGGATCGTCGATTAAAGAATTGAAGAATTTTGGATTGACGCTCCAGCACCTTGAATCACCGGAGGTTGAACTAAACTCTAAAATTTTGGGATATACTCTGACGCTAGCGTCAGTGGTTTGTATCCGTTTCTTGCAGCTCAGCGCTAGCAAGCTGGCTGCAACTCGCTCTTTTATTCCACACATTTTTTGAAACAAATGGCCGTCCACAAACAAACTCTATTGGTATTAAGTACGCTGTTGGTAGCGGGATTCGCGATCGCAGCGCCGCAGGTAGCGCTATCAGCAGAAACATCTGTTCAAGTTCAACCTAAAAACGATTCAAATTTAGATGATCTGCTGCGACAAGGACGCGAGTTGGTAAATGCAGGAGATTACAGTAAGGCGATCGACGTTTATCAGCAAGCCGCGCGTTTAGATGCCGAAAATCCGCGCATTTTTTCTGGTATTGCCTATTTACAAGCGCGTCAAGGCAACTATCAAGCCTCTGTAGAATTTTACCAGCAGGCGATCGGTCTCGAACCCAAAAATGCTGATTTTCAATACGCCCTAGGATATGCTATGGCGAACCTACAAAACTATCCCGCAGCAGCCTCCGCTTACCGCCGCGCCACTGCGCTCGATCGCAAAAATGTCAACGCCCGCATCGGTCTGGGAGTGGTACTTTTTCAGCAAAAAGATTACAGCGGTTCATTTAAAGCATACCAAGAGGCGATCGCCCTCGATCCGAAAAATTGGCAAGCTTATTCTTCAATGGGTTTAGTATTGATCCAGCAGGGAAATTTTGCCAGTGCTGTCACCGTGCTCGAAGAAGCAGCCAAACTCGCTCCCAAACAGTCCAGCGTCCAGTTAAAATTAGGTAGTGCTTTGCTGCGGAACGGCAACACTTCCGAAGGACTAGCAGCTTTTGAAGAAGCAGCCAAACTAGAGCCGCGAAATCCCGAAGTGCAAGTAGAAATCGCCGAACTTCTCAGATCTCAAAACGACTTAGACGGAGCCGTGGTAGCTTATAAGCGGGCAATTGACGTGCGCCCGAATTTAGTTGAAGCATACGTGGCGATCGGGGAAATTCAAATCCAAAAACAAGATTTTGTAGGAGCGATTATCACTTTTAGGCGAGTGATCCAGATCGATCCAAACAGAGCAGAAGCTTATTACGATATGGGTCAAGCACTCAAAGCGCGCGATCGCACATCCGAAGCAATTCAAGCTTTCCAACAAGCTCTAGACACTTACCGCCAGCAAGGAAACAATGATGGTGCCCAAAAAGCCGAAGCGGCCCTCAATGAACTCAAATAATTAGTCAGTGGTCAGTAGTCAGTGGTCAGTAGTCAGTGGTCAGTGGTCATTAGTCATTACTCATTAGTCATTACTCATTGGTCATTACTCATTAGTCATTGGTCATTAGAAATGCTAGTTTTAAATCTCGCGAACTAACTTATCATCCAATACGGTTTAGTTAAGACGATCCATGTGCTGAAATATTCTGAAAACCAAATAATACTGCGATTGCTTCGTTGCTCTATTAAGAGAATTTTAAGTAAACCGTATTGATTTATAATTAGAATCGAAAACTTAATAACTTAAACACCTCCTACAGTCCTCTATCCTGTAAGTTGGCAGATAAAAGGAGGCAGAGCCTCGCCTATCTGCATTACCAGACAGAGCGAAAGTAACGAGCAATTGCTTAAGTTATTAAATTTTCATTCCTTAGTCATTAGTTAAAATGTCTACTAACAACTGACAACTAACTACTGACGACTGACAACTGACAACTGCCAACTGCCAACTGCCAACTGCCAACTGCCAACTGCCAACTGCCAACTGACAACTGCCAACTGACAACTGACGACTGACAACTGACAACTGCCAACTGACAACTGACAACTGCCAACTGCCAACTGCCAACTGCCAACTATGAATTCAAATGATTCTAAACCTGCGCTATACGAGATGAATCCGCTAGGTCGATTTTCCGATCGCGCCGCCGATTATGTCAAATACCGCCCGACTTATCCAGCCGCTGCGATTGAGGCGATTTTAGATGGACTTGGGGAATCTTCGCAATTAACAGCAGCCGATATCGGTGCAGGTACGGGGATTTCTTCGCGTCATTTAGCAGAAAGAGGTGTTCGAGTATTAGCGATCGAGCCTAATGCCGAAATGAGACAAGCGGCTGCACCTCACGAGCGGGTAGAGTTTAGAGAAGGAACTTCTGAAGCTACTAATTTGCCCGACTCATCCCTCGATTTAGTCTCGTGTTTCCAGTCTTTTCATTGGTTTAATCCTGTTTTAAGCTTACCAGAATTTCGGCGAATTCTCAAGCCGTCGGGAAGGTTGGCTGTAGTTTGGAATTTGCGCGATCGCGCGGATGCGCTGACACTAGGTTACACTCAAATTGTTAAAAGCGCTTCTAACAGCCATCCTGCCGAAAAGCGAGCTCGCGCGATCGAGCCATTGCTTGCGAGTCCAGATTTTAGTGACGTGCGCGCGATCGAATTTGCTCACAGACAAAATGTAGATTTAGCAGGTTTGATCGGGCGGGCAAAAAGCGCATCGTACATTCCCAACTCCGGGCCTCACTTGCAGAAAATCATCTCGGATTTAACCGAGCTTTATCAAGCTCACTGCGGCGATCGAGGCTTTGTTTCATTAGTTTACAAAACAATAGTTTATTTGGGAACTCGTACTGATAATTAATTTTTTGTGTGACGCAAGTAAATCGCAAAATCTGTGGTATGATGCAGGGGCAAGTTGGCAGGAGCGATCGAACGTTCAACAATTGACAGTTGAAAGCAAACAATTGATCGGTCAATTCAAGAAACAAGAAGGCGATCGCACAACAGCATTTAACAAAAACTCCATCTTTTGTAAGATACTAAAACTAATCTCTGAAGATGAATCTATTTCTATTGATAGAGACTGCCAACTTGTTAACATTTGTAAAATCAAACAAAATATCCTATCCCCAGAGCTTCATCTATGCAAACCTATGATGTAATTATCATCGGAGCGGGTCACAACGGACTTGTCTGTGCCTCTTATCTCCTCAAAGCCGGATATACAGTCCTTTTGTTAGAAAAACGTTCGGTTCCCGGCGGCGCGGCGACTACCGAAGCTGCGATTCCTGAATTACCAGATTTTAAATTCAACTTGTGCGCGATCGACCACGAATTTATCCATCTAGGGCCGGTCGTAGAAGAATTAGAACTGGAAAAATACGGTTTAGAATATCTTTACTGCGATCCAGTCGTTTTTTGTCCGCATCCAGACGGCAAATATTTCTTAGCACACACTTCCGTCGAAAAAACTTGTGCAGAAATTGCCCGCTACAACGAGCGCGACGCGAAAAAATATGCCGAATATACAGACTTTTGGCAGCGCGCTTTAGGTGCAATGGTGCCGATGTTCAACGCGCCGCCAAAATCTATTGTAGATATTGCCGGCAACTACGATATTGCTAAACTCAAAGACTTATTTTCAGTCATCGGTTCCCCCGACAAAACGCTGGACTTTATTCGCACGATGATTACCAGCGCTGAGGACATTCTCAACGAGTGGTTTGATGAGGAATTTCTGAAAGCACCCTTAGCGAGACTCGCTTCAGAATTGGGCGCGCCTCCTTCGCAAAAAACGATTGCGATCGGTGCAATTATGATGGCAATGCGCCACAATCCCGGCATGGCGCGGCCTCGTGGAGGAACTGGTGCATTGGTGCAAGCGCTGGTCAATTTAGTGAAAACCTATGCGGGTGTTATACTGACCGACCAGCACGTTGAGAAAATATTAGTTGATAGCGGCCGGGCTGTCGGTGTTCGAGTTGCAGGCGGCACAGAATATCGAGCTACCAAAGGTGTCATTTCTAATATTGATGCGAAGCGTCTGTTTCTGCATTTAATGGATGAGAGTGATGTTGACAGTGCAGATCCGAATTTGCGGGAAAGATTGGAGCGCAAAATTGTCAATAACAACGAGACAATTCTGAAAATAGATTTAGCTCTTAACGAAGTACCTAAGTTCGATCGCTGGAACCATCGCGATGAATATTTAATGGGTTCTGTTTTAATTGCTGACTCGGTGAAACACGTCGAAATTGCCCACAACGAACCTGCGATCGGCAAAATCCCCGATTCCGATCCGTCGATGTATGTCGTGTTTCCGACGGTAAGAGACCCGTCAATGGCTCCTCCCGGACACCATACGGCTTGGATTGAATTTTTTGCTCCTTACCAAATCGAAAATGCTGAGGGAACCGGTCAGCACGGTACGGGTTGGACGGACGAGCTGAAAAACAAAGTTGCCGATCGCTGCATTGACAAATTAGCAGAATACGCGCCGAATATCAAGAACTCAATTATCGGCCGCCGGGTGGAAAGTCCGGCCGAATTGGGAGAGCGTTTGGGGGCGCTGAAGGGGAATTATTACCACGTTGACATGACGCTGGATCAGATGATATTTTTCCGTCCTTTACCGGAGTTGGCCAATTACAAAACGCCGATCGACGGTTTGTTTTTAACTGGTGCGGGTACGCACCCCGGCGGCTCGATTTCGGGGATGCCCGGACGCAATACGGCTCGCGTTTTCATGCACTCGCAGCAGCCGATCGCGCAGACTTTGGCTGATGCGGCTAATTCTCTGAAATCGAAGGCTAAGTCGGTGTTTCGGAGTAATTAGAAGCTAAGGGGGCGGGCATTCCCCGCCCTTATTGATTGACTGTTTTTGGTAAGCTTAGTTGAAAAATAGGGTGATTTTATGTATAATTAAATGTTAAGTTTTAGATCAAAAGGAAATCCGTAAGCTGTTATGCACCCTGGTAATGATTGAAGAAATCCGCAATAAAATTGTTCAAAGCCAGTTTGAGTTCTCACAGCACGCTCTCAATCAAAGCATCATCCGCCAGATCGGGGTGCAAGAACTGCGCGACGCTATTTCAAGCGGTGAAGTTATCGAAGATTATCCAGACGACAAATATGGTCCAAGCTGCCTGATACTGGGTTTTACCCTAGCAGCTCGACCTTTGCACATCCAGTGTAGTTATCCATCCCGCCCTTTGATAAAAATTATTACCCTATACGAACCGAGCGCTGAACTGTGGATGAATTTCAAAGTTAGGAGAACTCAAAATGAGCAATGAAGTCTGGAAAGAAACCATGATTGAACAAAGAGTTAACTATACTCTTGAAATGGATGGAAATTTTATCATTATTGAAAATGTGCCAGCCCGATTGTGTGTAGAAACAGGAGAGCGTTTTTTCTCACCAGAAACTGTAGAGCGACTACAGCAAATCATCTGGAAAGGAAAACAGCCAAGTCGCACGCTGGAAGTCCCTATTTATGACTTTGTATAGTTAGCAAATCAAGAGGAAGTGCAGGTAATGTCATCCCAACTTTTAAAAGATCGTTTTCAGGCTCTGGAGTTGGTTGAAATCGCCGACAATCATCTAAAGTTGGGACAAATCGAGCAAGCTCAAGAAAATTTTGCGAGAGCTTTTCAGATAGCCCAAACATTCCCGAATGACATTCCTAAAGTTTTACCTCAATGCTCAGTTTCTGTAAGAGAGCAAGTGTTAAATGCGTTCATCCGCAGCTATGCTCAAGTAGAAAACTACGGCTCTGCTGTTCGGGTGGCACGAGGCATAGAAGATGAGGATTTTCAAGCTTGTGCGTTAAGTGCGATCGCGTCTCAAGTTGCAGCATTGGGACAACCTGACTCGGCTCTGAGTATTGCCCAAACAATAGAAATTAACTATTATAAAGCTATGGCTTTGATCGATATTTATTACAGCTACAGTCAGGCAGAACAAACCAACAAAGCTGCTGAGATATTGACTCAGATTATCCGAATTGCTGGGGTCATAAAAAACGATCGAGAGCCAGCTTGGATGTTAACTCATCTTTCCTACTATGTCCAGGAAAATTTAGGACAGCTAGATACAGCTTTTGAGATTGCCCAACTGGTAGAAAATGACCGTGACAAAGCCTTGGTGTTAAATCTGCTTGCCCAAAAATATGCTCAATCGGGGAAATTTAAGCAAGCAATCCAGATTGCTGAAATAATAATAGATAATGAGGAAAAAGAATTAGCTCTAGCTAGGGTAGCTGTTGAATATGCCAAATTCGGACAATCTGATGAAGCGCTAAAAATTGTTGCGATCGTCGATAATTGGAAAAACATTCCTTTGATTCAAGTTATAAAAAATTATGCTGAAGCTGGCGAATTTGAACGGGCAAAGCAACTTACAGAAACTATCGAACACTCGGAAAATAATGACGATCGATATGAGGCATTTAATGCCATCACCGACGGCTACGTTAAAGCAGGACAATTTGAGCAAGCTATACAATTTGCTGGCAGCCTAGATGATAATTTCAACAAAAGCGAGGCATTATCAGTAATCGCATACCGTTGCGCTGAGTTCGGACAATTCGATCGAGCTTTTAAAGTTATTCAAACTATATATGAAATTAATGATGGTTCAGTATGCGATATTTTTTTAGAATGTATTTTTGACTTTGTTGCTAAGGCGGAAGAACGAGAGCGGGTGTTAAAGATTATTCAAACAATAGAAAATGAATCTTACAGAAATTTTATGTTAGGTTGGAGCGCTGGCGATTATGCTGATGCCGGACAATTCGATCGATCAATAAAAATTACTAAAATGATGACAGATGAATCTTATTCATCCTATGCGTTGAGTTGGGAGGTTGAAAGCGCGATCGCATCCAAGCAGTACGATCGAGCCGTTGAGGTTGCTCAAACAATACATGATATGAATTTTCTGCAATCAATCAGGTTGGGTGAAAATGTCATCGCCGTAGCTGAAGCGGGGCAAATTGACCAAGCATTCAAAATTGCCCGAACAATTAATGATAAGCATGAAAAAGCTCAGGCGTTGGCAAACGTTGCCTTGAGTTATGCGGAATCTGCACAACAGGAAAAAGCATCTGAAGTGTTTGCCGAAGCTGTTGAAATCGCTCATTGTCTAGAGAATATTTATCTAAAAATTGGGAGTTTGGAAGCGATTGCCACTAATTTGTCTCGCGCCGGACAACTCTCAAAAGCGATGGAAATGCTTTCTGGTGCCCTTCAGATTGTCTCAACCGTTGAGGATGAGTTTCACAAATTGTCACTACAGCGAGAGTTAAATTCTAAAATGAGGAAATTGACAAAAAGCGCATAATCTTGATAATTCATAAAAACTCAACTAGACAAATTCATCCTTTGTGCATATGGAAAATATGACTCCAACAATGAGAAAATAATATTAGCGTTACCCTATTTTTAGCGATGACAAACCGAGTTTTGATTGTCGGCGGGCGGGGCCGAATTGGCAGCAGCGTTGCTCAAGACCTTGTTACCCACACCGACGCAGAAATTACTATTACCGGCCGCGACCCTAATGGGTCACTTCCCCCAGAGTTGCCGCCGGATCGATCGCGCTATTTAGCTTTAAATTTAGCAGATAGCGCAGCTTTGCAGCAAGCTGTTTCATCCTCTAACCTGGTAGTTCACTGTGCCGGGCCATTTCACTACCGAGACGCTAGCGTGTTAAAAACTTGCATCGAAGCTGGTGTTAATTATGCTGATGTCAGCGACAGCCGCAGTTTTACTCGCAGAGCTTTAGAATTGCGCGAAACAGCTAAGAATGCTGGGGTGACAGCGATTATTAACACGGGAATTTTTCCGGGAGTTTCTAATAGCATGGTACGCCGAGATATCGAGAAATTAGATACAGCCGAACAGGTGCATTTGAGTTACGTTGTAGGTGGTTCTGGCGGTGCTGGTGTCACGGTGATGCGGACTACTTTCTTAGGTTTGCAAACTCCTTTTGAGGCTTTGATTGATGGCAAAATGCAGCAGATCAAGCCATACACCGATCGCGAAACGATAGATTTTCCCGAACCCTACGGCAAAACAGGGGTTTATTGGTTCGATATGCCGGAAGCAATAACTTTGCCCGAAACTTTCCCAGTAAAAACAGTTGTTACTAAATTCGGCACGTCTCCAGACCTTTACAATCACCTGACTTGGTTTGTTGCCAAATACTGGCCCGATAGCTGGCTGAAAAATCCTTCGGTGATTGAATTTTTGTCCTATGTCAGCTACGGGATGACTGCTGTTAGCAATAATTTTAGCGGTGTGGGTGTGGCTGTGCGATCGCAAGTGACGGGCCTCAAAAACGGTAAACCGACTAAAGTTCGATCGACAGCGCTACACCCAAATGCTGCTACAGCTACGGGCATCGGTACTGGCAGCATCGCTCAATTGATGTTAGAAGGCAAACTGGCAAAACCTGGCGTTTGGTCCGTAGAGCAAGCTCTTTCTACCGAACTATTTGAAAGAGCTATGCAGAGTCGAAACCTCAACATAGACCAGGTGTGCGTGTAGTTGTTTCTGGTTTTGATGGCAATTTTAGATGTGTGGTGAACGGGCTTTTTTTGAGGAACCGCGAAGATGCGCTAGGCGAATCCGCGCGCAAGCGCTCTTATCGCGAAGGAAGAGGAGAGAAGAGTGAGGGTTTGCAATAATTGTAGGATAACCGCTAGATCAAGTGTTTTGCCGAATTGCAGGCCCTCATACTAGATCAGTTTTGCTTGTTTAACTAATCTATCTTTTGGTAGAAGTAATTATAGCAAGCAGGAGTTTAATATATTGGACATCATCAGAAATAGCCCTTTTGGATCGATCGACACACGGTAGCTGCAACAAAGATTGCACTTTAACCAAGGTTTTGGACGCGCGATCGCCCGATCGGGACAACAAACACCATAGTTTTTGCGAAAAAATACCAGGAGATGTCGATATGAAGCGGGTTTTAAAAGCTCTCGGGCAAACATTGAGTCAAAGCATTTTGCTGATCTGTACGCTGGCTTTCATTGGTTTAGCAGGTATGGCGCTAGCACCCAATCAGGCGGCTTACGCAGCAGGTCAATACAGCAGTCAGGCGCCGCAGTCAGGTAAAATTACTGACCCTGCAGAAAAATTTGAGGATCTCAATCCCCAAGCAGCTTACGAAGATATCGTCAACACAGCTCAAAATCCTGCAAAGGTCGAGAAGGTTTATGATGAAAGTCTAAAGGAATACAACGAAGAGCACCCGCAAGAAAACATTGTTCAAAAAGCTGAAGAGCTGATCGAAAAGGTCACGGGTCAATAATAAATTAACAATTTTCTATCTAATTCAAGTTGCTGGTAAATACGGAGCTTTGGTGAGAACACAATAGAGCATCGTTCTGAAATCGCTTGAACCTAACTATGTAGGGTGTGCTATCGCGCACCCTATGTCGTTTTAGTAACTTGTGAAACCACTTAGTTATTCCGTTCAAACCAGTTTTTTAGTGGCGCTGACCAGGCTTTTTAAACTAGCAGATTCATCCCAAAGGAAGATGAATAAATAGAAGTTTAAAAGGTAGATTTAATCATAGATTCAGTTAAATAAAAGGAAAAAAATATCATGAGCAACGATAAAGAAACAGTGAAGGGAACAGATGCTAACCTAGACCCGATTTCTGGGGAAACAGGAGCTCATCCAGTGGGAACCGGTATCGGTGCTGCGAGTGCGGGTGCTGCGGGTGCTGCGATCGGCGGTGCGATCGGCGGGCCTGTGGGCGCAGTTGTGGGCGCAGTTGTGGGCGCATTTGGTGGCGGTTTGGCGGGTAAAGGTGTCGCAGAGTCGATCGACCCTACAGTAGAAGATACTTACTGGCAAAACAACTACAGCACCCGTTCTTACGCGGACACGAGCGCGACTTACGAAGATTATCAACCTGCATACCGCACCGGCTACGAGGGTTACAGCCGTTACGGCGGTACTGGTAAAAGCTATAGCGACATCGAAAACGATTTGCAACGCGACTACGAAACAAATCGCGGTAAGTCGAACCTACAGTGGGAAAAGGCTAAGCACGCCACGCGCGACGCTTGGGATCGGGTGGAACGCGCTGTTCCCGGCGACATTGACAAAGACGGCCGCTAACACAATCGATTTTAGATTTTAGATTTTAGATTTGGGATTTTAGATTGACTTGCAGCGCAGTGAATCTGGAATCTGGAACTAGAATCTAAAATTTTGGGAGATTTACTGAGGAGCGTCGGGGGCGCGGTATCCGTTGTTTGCGAGTCAGCAAGTATTTTTCAGTCTTAGATGCACGTAAACTCGATCGCTCCAGGTTTATCAACTGATAAAAACTGGGTTTTTGAACCAGAGATACAGATTGTGATACTAGATTTTCGGTTCTATTCCCAGTTTTTGCCACAGGTGCAAGATAACATTGAAATTAAAAACTATTTTCAACGCGAGTTTAGCAAATTTATAAATAAATAAACCCCTGAAAACCCTGTGACTTTAGTCCAGGGATGAAAGGTAGGAATAGACTTTAGTATACCAGTCAGA